>QNYI01000074.1 GCA_003978805.1 Desulfurobacterium sp. | reverse complement strand
CAAACTTTATCCTCGTTAAAGTGGGATACCCGAGCAGGGAGGTCTTTAAACGCCTCCTGCAGAAGGGGGTAATCGTAAGGGCTATGGACGGCTACGGGTTCCCAGACCACATAAGGGTAACTGTAGGAACGATGAGAGAGAATATCTTCTTTATAAAGAAGCTGAAAGAAGTCCTTGAAGAGCTCAACGGTTAAGAGATGAAGGTTGCGCACATATCGGATACCCACTTGGGTTACGTTCAGTACAAAACGGCAGAGAGGAAACTGGACTTTATCTTAGCCTTTGAAAAAGCCATTAACGCCTGTATAGAAGAAGGGGTAGACCTCATTCTACACACGGGAGACCTCTTTGAAACTTACCACCCCGATATGGTAACCCTTTCCCGCTGTATAAGAGCTCTCCAAAAAGTAAAAGCCCACGGAATAGAGTTCGTAGCAATCACGGGAAACCACGATAGAGCTCTGAGGAGGGGAGTCATACCTCCCCACAGGATTTTAGAGGACTTAGGTATCCTGAAGCTCCTAAACTACAAGCCCGACTCACCCGTAGAGGACTTCTCCTTTTTACGCGACGGAGTCCTCATAGCAGGCTTTCAGTACTTCCCAAGGAGAATGTTAAACGTTTTAAAAGAAGAGCTCTTTGATAAACTCTCCGAGCTTGCGGCAAAGGCTTCGGTCTCCATCCTTATGTTCCATCAGGGAGTTGGTCAGTACTTACCCTACGAGGATAGTTTTGAGCTAGAGCTTTTAGAACTTCCCGACGGTTTTGACTACTACGCCGGAGGACACGTCCACGTCTTCGCAAAGGAGAAACTAAAAAAGGGAATCCTCAGCTTTGCCGGAGCTACAGAGTTTAGAACCGTAAAGGAGGCCGAGAGGGGAAAGAGGGGATTTAACATCTTTGACACCGAGGAAAAGTCCCTCAAGAGAGTGGAGCTTGAGGGCCTAAGACCTTTTAAAGTTGCAAGGCTCTCAGAGGAAACGGCCGAGAAGAGTCTTGAAGAGATAGCCGAGTTTGTCTCCTCCGCCTCCCAACCCCCCGTAGTAATCATCAACTACGAGTACAAATCCCTTGAAATTGAGACCTTCTCCAAAATCCTTGAAGAGATAGAAAGGAACTCCCTCCTCTTGAGGATTACAAAACGAAGAGTAACCTTAGAAACCGGTGAGATTTCCCTGCCGGGGAAGACCTTCTCAGAGTTCCTTGAGGAGTTCTTAAGGGAACAGAACCACGGCGACAAGGTGGTAAACCTTGCCAAAGAGGTCTTATCCGCCAATCCCGAGCACATTCAGGAGATTTTAAAAGAGTTCGTAAAGAGGGAACTAAAAGAAAACGCAGAAGAGATAGAAAAGTTCCTGAGGGAGATCTAAAATGAACTGCCGTCTGGAGAAAGAGTTAGAATTTTACAGAGATACCTTAAAAATTCTCGCAGCGTTTGTCATTGCAGTCGGCGGTGGAACAGCAGGACTAGTGTTTAAGTTAGATGACCCAAAAGCAATTGTGCTGTTTTTCTTGGGACTTTGGCTTGAAACAGGTTTAATTTTTTCTATGGCAAGGGTTTACCTTGAAGCCAGAAACTTATTGGAGAGGATAAAAGATGAGTGATTCCCTTCAACTCACCCTTGTAATCTTCGGAGCATTAACAGTAGGAATAGCCTTTACCTATTTTCTCTCTGTCATATGGAAAGACACAAAAGATCTACAATAAATGAACTGGCTACTTGACCTCCTCTTTCCTGAATACTGCGCGGCCTGCGGTTCTTTTCTCTTCTTAAACCACCACTATATAGCCTGTGAAGAGTGCTGGAGAAGGCACTTTACTCCTTACCGCAGGAAGAAGTGTCTTTCCTGTGGTCACCCTGTAGAGCTCCTCCCCGGAAGCGGAGACTACTGTAAAAGATGTCTTACCTCTGGAAAAGTTTTTGAGTTTGATAGGGTGGAGTTCTTTGCCCTCTACGACGGAATTGTTGAAATCGCATTAAGAGCTCTAAAGTTTGAGAGAAAGCTTCCCGTAGCCCACTCAATCGGAAGAACAATCGCAGGCCACCTTAAAAGCTTTATTCTGAGGAACGGAGTAGAAGTTGTGATTCCCGTTCCACTCCACAAGGAGAGCTTAAGAGAGAGAGGTTTCAACCAGTGTGAGGAAATACTGAAAGGAAGCGGAATAGTTTTCTCCCCTATCCTTGAAAAAATTTACCAAACTCCGAGACAGTCCTCCTTAAACGAGGAAGAGAGGGAAAAGAACGTTAAAGGAGTTTTTAGAATTACAGAAAAAGTAAAGAACAAAAAGGTTTTGGTCTTTGACGACATTTTCACAACGGGCTCTACGGTCAATGAAATAGCAAAGGTTCTAAAGGAAAACGGAGCTACCAAGGTATTCGTCTATACGGTAGCATACACACCCGTTCAAAGGTAAAGGATACACGAAACTCTATGAGTTTCGCTCAGGTTCAAAGGTTTCATATCGTAAAAAAGACACTCCCTCCTCCTCTTAGGACACCTTGGGTAAAAGGGACATCCTTCCTTTACATCTCCGTTTTCGGAATCTAAGGCTTTAAAGGGTCTCTTTTCCTTCTTAGGAAAGAGCTCCGGCACAGATTCTATGAGGAGCTCTGTGTATGGGTGAACGGTCTCCTTAAAAACTTCCTCCGTTTTCCCCTCTTCAACGACGTAGCCTTTATACATTACCAAGACCCTATCGCTAACGGCCTCAACAACAGGCAAGGAGTGGGAGATAAAAAAGTAGGAGATTCCTTTCTTTTCCTGTATGTCCATTAAAAGGTTCACTATTTGAGCCTGAACCGAAACGTCAAGGGCAGAGGTCGGCTCGTCGGCAACTATGAGCTCCGGAGTAAGGGCGAGAGCTCTCGCAATGGCTACCCTTTGCTTTTGTCCACCCGATAGCTGATGAGGGTAATTTTCAGCGTAAGACGGCGGAAGACCGACTTCACCTAAAAGGGAGAGAGCTCTCTCCTTTAGCTCTTTCTTAGAGAGCTTAAAGTTTATCCTTAAACCTTCGGTTACTATTTCCCAGATTCTCATTCGGGGGTTTAGGGAGCTCTGGGGGTTCTGAAAGACTGCCTGAACGTTTACCCTATATTCTCTGTAATCCTTTCCCTTTAGCTTGGAGATATCTTTCCCCTTGTAGTAGACCGTCCCCCTGTCGGGCTTTTCAAGGTCAAGGATAATTTTACCGAGGGTTGACTTTCCACAACCACTTTCACCTATTACGCCGAGGGTTTCACCCCGCTTAATAGAGAGTGAAACGTTGTTGACTGCCTTTAAGAGCTTCTTGACCCTACCGAAAAAGTCCTTCTTTAAAGGGAAAGCCTTAGAAACCCCTTCAAGGCGGAGGATATCAGTAGGAGTGTTCTTCATCTGGGAACTTCCCGCTCTTTACCTCTTCAATGAACCTCTCTACGGCTTCCCTTGCAAGCTTCCCGAGCTCGGCGTAACGTTTTACAAACTTTGGCTTAAAGTCCTCAAAGAGGCCGACCATATCTTGGAAAACTAAAACCTGACCGTCACAGTACTTACCTGCGCCGATGCCTATGGTAGGAATTCTTAACATCTCAGTTATCTCTTTTGCAAGCTCTGCCGGGATTTTCTCAAGGACAACGGCAAAAGCTCCGGCCTCCTCTACTGCCTTGGCGTCCTCTATTATCCTTTTCCTCTCCTCTCCCCTTCCTCTCAGCTTATATCCACCGTAAACGTTAACGCTCTGGGGTTGAAGTCCGACGTGTCCCATCACGGGAATACCGGAATTAACGAGAGCTCTTATCGTCTCTGCCTGCTCCACTCCCCCCTCAATCTTAACGGCGTCACAGCCGGTCTCTTTTAGAGCTCTCCCGGCGTTAAGGATGGCATCCCTTATCCCCGTCTGGTAGGAAAGGAAAGGCATATCAAAAATAACCATGGCGTTCCTTCTACCCCTGACTACCGCCTTTGTGTGGTGAATCATCTCCTCCATAGTCACGGGTATCGTACTCTTATACCCGAGGGCTACCATCCCAAGGGAATCCCCTACCAAAATGGCATCAACTCCGGCACTATCAACAATCCTCGCCGTCAAGTAATCGTAGGCCGTAAGAACAGTTATCTTCTCCCCTTTCCTCTTCTTTTCAATAAAGTCTGCAGTTGTGACGGGCATTTTCACTACTCCTCTTTCAAGCCGAAACCGGTAAGATTTTTCCAATAAAGGGTAACTCTACCTTTTTTCTCTCGCTGGCACGTTCAATCTCTATACCAACAACCTCTCCATTTTCATCATAATCAACTACTATACCCTCTGCTAACTCCTCCGACTCAACACTCGGAGCTCCTTTAAATTCAATGTAAAAGGTATCCGTATCCGGATAGTAAAAAACTCTCACCTTCTCCTCCTACTATAGCTTCTGTCAAAAAAAGCATTGTGAACTGTTTCCCCGTCTTCAAGAAAGACAACCCTTAAAAACTTATCCTCTTCTGGAATATAGAGCCAAACTCTCACTCTGCCATCGGGTTGAACTTCTCTTTTAACAACTTCTCCTAAACGAGCTTTCTCTATCCATTCGGAACGAAGGTAAGGCCTCTTCTTAAGAACCAGTTCCCTGAAATAACGGGTAGTTTTCCCGAAAGTCAACAGTTATTCCCTCAATCCTAACAGTTTTCAACTTCTGAAAGCCAAGGGACAAACTCGTGAATCATCTTTAAGTAGTTCTTATACCTCTCACAGGCTATCTCTCCCCTCTTTACGGCCTCTGTAACCTCACA
>QNYI01000096.1 GCA_003978805.1 Desulfurobacterium sp. | reverse complement strand
CAAAAGGAGGGAGACAGGTTACTAATACTGGAAATGGCTGTTGTTGTGGTTGTTCGTGTAGCGTTGCTTCCACTCAGAGTAAGGAGGTAAAAAGGTTTTCATTTAAAAGGGCTGTTGAGTATGGCTTCGGAACGCTATTCAGAGAAACTGCCGAACCTCTCTTTTGGGGAATACTTATAGGAAGTTTACTTACGACCTTTATACCTCAGGGCGTAGAGGATTTCCTAAAGGAGAATATACTTTTCAGCTACATTTTAATGCTAATAGTTGCAGTTCCTATGTACGTATGTGCAACCTCTTCTCTCCCTATTGGTGCTTCTTTTCTGCTTGCCGGAGTGCCGGCAGGAGCAGTTTTCGTGTTCCTAACGGCCGGGCCCGCCACGAACGCCGTTACGATAGGGGTAGTAAACAAAGTTCTTGGTAGGAAGACGCTTTTTATCTACCTGTTTACAGTTATCGTTGGAAGTGTCCTATTTGGTTTATTCCTTGATCAGTTGTTTGAGATGAGCAGGATAGACCCTCAGGAAATAGTTCACCTTGGTGGTTCAACTGACCCGATAAAGCTCTTCTTTACGTTTGTGTTCTTTATTCTCCTTTTTAAAAATTTGTGGAGGTTAAAAATAAAGTCCCCAGAGGGGACTTAAGGTTATTCCTTTTTCACCTCTATGAGGTGATGGCCAAGGCCAGACTTCCTTTTGTCAAGTCCGAAGGCGTAGGCCATAAGTTCGGGTAAAAAGGCCGATGGAACCATCGGCGGGTTCTCCATCTGAAGCTGGTAGATATCAAAGGATTTGAAGCAGAGGGGACACGGCGTAGCAACGATATCCACTCCCGCTTTTTTAACGCTTCCGAGGATTCTGTTTAACTTCTTCATCGTCATCGTTTTATCCGTAAAGAAGGCGTGGTAACCACAACAGGTATCCTTTGCCTCGTAATCGTCTATAACCTCAGCTCCCAATGCTTTAAGGACTTCCTGAAGGGATGAAGGGTTATCACCGTCGTCTATTGCCGTGTGTTTCGGGTAGAGGACGTGACAGCCGTAGTAAGCGCCTACTTTCCAACCTTTAAGTGGTCTTTTAACGGCCTTTCTGATTCTATCGTAACCGACAACGTCCCTGAAGAAGTCAAGAAGGTGGTAAATCTTGTTTGTTCCTCTGTATTCAAGCCCCTCCTCTTTGAGTAGCTCGTTTATCTCGTCCCTTAACTTTTTGTTGTTGTCAAGGGCATTCTTTGCCTTTGCTATGACCATGTAACAGGTGTTACAGGAAATAAGCATGTCAAGGCCTTTTGCCTCTGCAAGTGCTATATTCCTTGCATTTATGGCGTAGGAGAGCTTCCTGTTTTCTTCATCAATGGTATTTCCTCCGCAACAGGTAGTTTCTTCAAGGAGTTCAAGTTCAACATCTATCATCCTAAAGACTTCCTTCATCGTCTCAAACATGTGGGCATCCTGTCCTTGGAAGCAACACCCCTGATAGAAGCCGACTTTAATCATCGCTTCCTCCTAAGAGTCCTTTAAGTTTACCGATGAGGCCTTTACTCTTCCTGTTGTTCTGGTGGGCTCTATCTACAATGGTGCAGATGTCTGCTTTAAAGATATCGCTGACCATTTTGTCTATCTTCCTTACGTGGGAGAAGTCAAGTTCAAGGGCTTTATCCTCCCTTGAAAGGATTTCAAGGTAGATGTCCCTGAACTTCATAAGACCCTTTGTAGGCTTCGGAACTTCCCAAACTTCAATTCCCATCCTTTCATATTCTTCTGTAAGCTTTTTCCTTGCCTCCTTGTTTCCGTAAACCTCTTCCGGTAGGTAGAGCCTGTTGATCTGGCCGGTTGCGTAAATCCAGTCAACGTAGTGCTTGAGTTTCTTGGCACCGGGCTTGTCGGTGAACCCTTTCTTAACAGCCTGTCCCCTAAGGTTTTGTATATCTTCGGCAGGCTTTACTCCCTTGGGACAGACGTGGATGCACTTTTGGCACTGGACGCAGCTCCAGAGTCCTCCGGAGATGGAGTACCTGATTCTCTTCTCCTTTGCCGTCTCAATGTCCCTTCTATCAACCTGAAACCTGTATGCCTTTGAGAAGGCAAAGGGTCCCCTGTAGCGTTCGTTGTCCTCAACCGCTTCGCAGGCTGAGTAGCAGGAAAAGCAGAGCATACAGTGGATTTGGTCTTTGTAGAGTTCCATCTCTTCGGGGTAGATGATACTTTCGTGCCTCGGGTCAGAAGGAACAACCCGTGGATCTGGAACGAGCCAAGGGATGAGGGTTTTCATCTTTTCTATTGGCTTGTCTATGTCAACGACCAAGTCCCGAATTACCTTCATGTGGTTTAAAGGGTCTATCCTCAACGGCTTCCCTTTCCACGTCTTGACCAGTTCTTTCATAGGGGTTTTACAGGCAAGCTTTGTCTTTCCGTTTACCCTTACAGAGCAGGAACCGCAGACTTCGCTGCGGCAGAAGGCTCTAAAAGAGATGGTTGGGTCAAGGTTTTCCTTTATGTAAAGCAGGGCGTTTAGAAGCGTTCCTTCAACGGGAACCTCGTAATCCCTGTAGTAGGGAATCTTGTCCTTTTCAGGGTCAAACCGAAAAACCTTAAGGGTTACGGTTTCCATTTTCACCTCCGTCCAATCACTATTAATACTTCCTTTCCTCCGGCGGGAACTTTGTAATCGTGACGGGCTTCCAAGAGAGCTGATAGTCCCCGTCCTCCTTGAGAGTCACGATTGAGTGTTTCAGGAAGTTCTTGTCGTCTCTGTTGGGGTAGTCTTTCCTTGCGTGGGCTCCTCTGCTCTCCTTCCTCTCTATGGCGGCGATGGCAATGGGAAGGGATAGGTCAACGAGGTTTAGGAATTCAAGAACGCTTATAAGGTCGGTGTTGAACCTCTTGCTTGTATCGTGAACTTTTACGTGTTTTGCCCTTTCCCTTATCTCGTAGAGTTTCTCAATTCCCTGCTTCATCGTTGACTCTTCTCTAAATACGCCGAAGTGTTTGATCATGACGTTTCCGAGTTCTCTACGGAGCTCTGCTAAGCTTTCCTTACCGTCGTTTTCCATAAGTTCAAGGATTCTCCTTTCATCGTCTTTCTGCTTTGCTAAAGAGGGGGTTGTCTCGGGAGCTTCGTCGGCGTACTTAACGGCTTCTAAGGCAGTGAGCCTTCCGAAGACGAGGATATCAAGTAAGGAGTTACCGCCGAGCCTGTTGGCGCCGTGAACGGAAATGCAGGCGCATTCTCCTGCAGCGTAAAGACCCTTAATCTTTGTTCTTCCCATTTTGTCCGTATCTATTCCTCCCATTGAGTAGTGGGCAGTGGGAGCTACCGGTATAGGTTCTTTGACCGGATCAACGCCTTCGTAAAGGATTGCGTGTTCCCTCGTTTGGGGTAATCTCTCGTTTATCTTCTCCTCTCCCAAGTGGGTCAGGTCAAGGTAGACGTAATCACCCTCAGGTCCACATCCCCTTCCTTCGTCTATCTCAGTCTGAATAGCCCTTGCAACGATGTCCCTCGGGGCAAGTTCCATCTTTTCGGGAGCGTACCTTTTCATGAACCTCTCACCGTCTTTATTCCTCAGGAATCCGCCCTCACCCCTTGCCCCTTCTGTGACGAGGATTCCTGTTTTTGCCAGACCGGTAGGGTGGAACTGGATGAACTCCATGTCTTTAAGTGGTAATCCGGCTCTTAGAGCAGCTGCAGTTCCATCGCCTGTATTTCCTAAGGCGTTGGAAGTTCTGTTCCAGTAGACCCTTCCGTGGCCTCCCGTTGCGAGGATGACGGCCTTTGTTTTTATCAGGTGAACTCCACCGTTCCTTATGTCCCAAGCGGTAAGTCCTTCTACTCTTTCGCCGTTGTGAATTATGGAGAGCAAGAACCACTCGTTTAAGAAGGTTACGTTGTTCTTCAAGCACTGCTCGTAGAGGGTTTGAAGGATGTAAAAGCCGGTTTTGTCGGCTGCATAACAAGTCCGCGGGAAAGAGGCTCCTCCGAAAGGCCTTTGGGCTATTCTTCCGTCAGGCCTGCGGGAGAAGGGAACGCCTCTGTGGGCTATATCGTAAATGACAGCTGCTCCCATCTTGCACATAATATCAACGGCGTCTTGGTCGGCGAGGAAGTCACTTCCCTTTACGGTATCGTAGGCGTGGGCTTCGGGGCTGTCTCCAACAGAGTGGGTAAGGACGGCGTTTATCCCACCCTCGGCGGCGCCTGTATGGGAGCGGGTTGGGTAAACTTTCGTCATAACTGCCACTTTGAGGATTGTGTTCTCTGCTGCCCAGAGGGCTGCGTAGAGTCCTGCACCTCCACCGCCAACGATTACTATGTCGTACTCAAGCATTGAAACCCCCTATATGATTAGAATCACGTTATCATATTAAATTTAAGTAATGTATTCGGAATTTTACAAAATTTTTACAACTTTGTAATCCTTGATTCGGGTTAGACATCCTAAGCCTTTCTGTTGCAATTCCTTGGAAGACTTTGCTTGATTACAGTAGAATAGAATAAAAATCAAAATTTTAAAAAAACGGGAGGAAGAATGCTTCAGTATGACATTATAATTGTTGGTGCTGGAGGGGCTGGCCTTTACGCTGCCCTTGAAACAAGCAAGGAGAAAAACTTAAAGGTCGCCGTTGTTTCAAAGGTATTCCCAACCCGTTCCCACACAGGAGCGGCTCAGGGAGGAATAAACGCAGCTCTCGGGAACGTAGCTCCGGATAGTCCGGAAAAACACGCTTACGATACCGTTAAAGGTAGTGATTTTTTGGCCGACCAAGATGCCGTAGAG
>QNYI01000051.1 GCA_003978805.1 Desulfurobacterium sp. | reverse complement strand
TTTCTGGATATCCAGAAACAAAACAATTTAAAGTTGTAAATGATGGATTTGGATTTTATTTAAGTAAAAAAATTATGGGACATCTGAAATCTGCTTCGCAAGATCACAGTCTTTATGGGAGTATACACTCGAAACTACTTATTCCAAAAGAGATTACAACAGAGGAAGTGAGTATTAAAGTAACTGGAAAATGGAATAGTTCTTTTTGCTGACTTCCTTTTTTGGGATGTAAACCATTGCTCCCGCAAAAAAGAGGAAAGCTGTGAATGAGAGTCCTACGATTTTCTCGTCTACAAAGTGTGAGGCGTAAGCGCCCACGGGAGCAAGGAGGATAGAGGAGGTAACTATGGGGACTGCCAGCTTGTAGTCCACGAGCCCTTTCCTTAGGTTGTGGAGCGTAGCTGAGGATGTGGAGATAAAGTTTGTAAATAGACCTGCAGGCCTTGCTACCGGAAAGGGAACTCCTAAGAAGACGAGAATGGGAATTAGGGCGACTGCGGAGCCGAGTCCTCCGAGGGCGAAGGTGAAAGACGTTAAAAATGAGATAATGCTTATTACCTCTAAGTTTACGTTATCCATCCTATAAACCGTGTTTTATTATTTTGACAATAATCAAAATAAATGAGCTCTTCCTCAGCGTCAAGGAGGTGAGCTACTTTCTGTGGAGTTTCCTGAAAATCTTTTCTTTCTTTATCCGATAGTAGATTGGTCTTCCGTGGGGACACACTTCCCTTTCTGAGCACCTTAGGAACCTGTTGAAGAGCTCTTCCACGTCGCTAAGGTTTAACGGCAGGTAGCCGGCCTTTAGAGCTCTCCTACAGGCGGTTTCTGCTATGCTTTCTAAGGGTTTTTCTTTTGCTATGTTTTTTAAGTCTTCAACCTCTAAAATCTCCGGGATAGATAGGATTCTTATTCCTTCCCGTGAAACTTCAAATCTAACGTGGAGCTCTTTAAGCTTCTTCACCACCTCTTCGGGAACTTTAAGCTCTAAGGGAGGGATGAGTTGCCTGTGTCGGAAGTTCCCTTCTTTTAGCTCCTTTAAGAGCTCCTCGTAGTTGACCCTCTCGTGGACTAAGTGCTGGTCAAAAAAGTAGTAGTAGTCATTATCGCAGGCGATAATTACCGTTCCGTCGGTTCCGAGGAGCTTTAAAGGAGTTCTGTACTCAATTTCCCTCTTTTCTTTAACGAAGGAGACGGTGGGAAGAGAGACTTTCCTTTCAAGGAGCTCCCTGATTTCTTCGTTTACGCTTTTATCCTTAATGAAGATTCTCTCCTTAGAAGGAACAACGTTTACGTCCAATTCCTTGGGAGGAAGGTCAATAAAAAGGATGTAGTTCTTGACACGGAGCTCCTCTAAGAGCCTCTCTAAATCGGGGACGGAAACAGGTCTTTTGTTAACGAAGATGTAGGAAACCCTTTTCCTTTCCTCCTCGTTGGCAGTTGTGAAGAGGAGTTTGACCCTTTCCGACTCTACGTAGTTAAAGTGAACAGAGTCTCCGAAAACCTGAACTATCCTTTCTTTTAGTGAAGTGGCCGGGAAGGTCTCCTCGTTTACCCGAAAGGTTACTTCCGGGTGGCACAGGGCAAAGGTCTTTACCGTCTGAAAGAGTTTCTTCTTTTCCCTTCCGTTAAAGGCCTTTCTCCTGACCGGCGTGTTAAAAAAGAGGGAGCTGACAGTAACGCTTGTCCCCCCTGAAAAAGGTATCGGTGAAAGGGAGATTACTTTTCCCCCTTTTACCTCTATCTTTCCCCCAAGGGTTTCCTCCCTGTGCCTGCTCTTTATTTTAAGGTGGGAGACCTGAGATATTGCGTGAAGTGCTTCTCCCCTAAAGCCGTAAGTCCTTATCCTTTCAAGGTCTTCTACCTTCTCTATCTTACTTGTTGCGAACCTTTCAACGGCTAAAGGTAGTTCCTTGTAGGGTATTCCACTTCCGTTATCTACCACCCGGAAGTTAAAAGGGTCGTTTACTTTTACCGTTATCTCTGTAGCTCCGGCGTCTAAGGAGTTCTCAATTAGCTCTTTTAAAACAGCAGAGGGGGAGGAGGCTATCTGACCGGAGGCAATTTTAAGGACAACATCTTGGGGGAGCTTCTTTATCATGCTACACCTTTCTTAATCAGGAACTTCCCTATGTCTGACCGTGAAACTATTCCGACGAGCTTCATACTTTCAAAGTCGCTTACGACCGGAGCTCTGCCGAAGCCTTTTGATGTGAGGATTCTCATAACTTTAAGGAGAGTCCAGTCCGGGAGAACACACTGGGGGTTCGGGGTCATTATCTCCTTTAGCTTGACCTCCTTTAGCTTTTCCGGCTCTACCTTTAAAATGTCGGAAGTTGTGACGATTCCGACCACTCTTCCGTTGACCGTAATCGGAATGCCGGCTATGAACCTCTCTGCCATGATTTCTTTGGCTCTTAAGGCGGTATCTTCGGGAGAGAGGGTTATAACGTTCCTCGTCATTATATCCTTTACCTTTGCGGTCTCAAGGATGTAGGCCTTCAGTTCGTCCTTGTGGAGGGGGGAGTCTATCCTCCTTTTAACCTGACTTTCAAATATCGTCTTCTCGTTCCCGGCTATCACCTGAGCCAAGAGGAGGGATATGAGGGCTAAGGGGAGTATGTTGTAACCCTGTGTCATTTCGGCAACTAAAACGATGGTTGATAGGGGAGCGCTTGCAACGGCGGTGAACACTGAAATCATTCCTACGATGGTCATGACACCGGTGTTAAAGACCGGCTCTCCTAAAAGGGCGTTCAGTGCCTCTGAGAGGGTAGCTCCCGTAATACCGCCTATGACGAGGGAAGGGCCAAAGACTCCACCTGAACCACCGGAACCTAAGGTTATGGAGAGGGCGAGTATGACGATAAAGATGCTGAGGAGTAACTCCCCTACGGAGAAGGGAATGGGACGGTTACTCATAAACATCTGTATCCAGCCGTAGGAGTTCCCTATGGCTAAGGGCGTTATAAGACCGCAGATACCTACGAGGAAACCGCCGATAGCGGGCTTTAGAATCGGGTGGACTTTCAGCTTTTTAAAGCTATTCCTTAAAGTGAAGAAGGTCTTCACTAAAACCTTTGCAACTACTGCAGAGACGATTCCTAAGAGGATAAACCCTATAATAGTTTCTTGGGAAAAGTGGGGGAAGGGAACTTCGGTGTGAAATAGGGGGGCAAAGCCGATAACGCTCCCGGCCACTATGTAGGCGACTATTGAGGCGACGAAGCCGGGAATTAGAGCTTCAACCTCAAAGTCCTCCTTGTAGAAGACTTCAGCACTAAGGATTCCGCCGGCGAAGGGAGCTCTGAACATTGCTCCTATTCCCGCACCGAGGCCTGCCGCAAGGAGTATGTTCTGTTCCCTTGGAGATAGCTTCAACCACTTGGCAACTCCCTTTCCTATGCTCGCTCCGATAAGTGCCATAGGGCCTTCCCTTCCGGAAGCTCCCCCCGAGCCTATGGTTACTGCAGAGGTTAAAAGTTTCATTACGGCTGTCTTGAAGCCTACAGGAAGGTTGTGGTGGAAGGCCTTTATTGCTGCGTCTGTTCCGACTCCTGCAGATTCAGGTGAAAAGAGGTAGATGAGAATCCCCGTTATGAGTCCCCCTAAGGCGGTCACGAAAGGTAGGAGCCACGCCCGTTCCATGTGAAAGGTGTAGTTGAGTTCTCCTCCTTCCCCTGAGGGTTTTGGAGGTGTGTAGCCGACAATTTCCGTTAAGAAACAGTGGGTTGAAAAGTCCAGAGTTTTTATGAAAGCTACTGTGAACAGTCCTGCAACGACTCCAACTATTACCGAAAGGAAGAGGATTTTCCTGACTTCCAGCCTTTCGTAAATCATGATGTTGGAATTTTACATCCTGCTTTGTGAAATGGAATAATTGTTGTAAGGGAAGAGGCATTCGTCCTTAAAAAGTGAGTTTAGTTGACTTAAAACAATGTTTGACATAATTTAAAATTAGAGCACACAAATTCTAAACCGAGGAGGGAGAAATGGTAATCAGGAAGGAACATGCCCTTGCCCTCTTGAGAGTGAGGGAGGAGGAGCTGAACAATGCACCGGCATGCCAGCTTTTTGTAAAAAGTGAGGAGGCTCCTTTCTTAGAGCTTGAGAGGATGAACCTTTTAAGGATGGTAAGGCCTTTAGAATACTCCCTTACCTACTGGGGTAGAGCTCTCGCCAACGTTATAGACGAGATGGTTAAAAAGGGACTCTTGGAGCATCCTTCAAAGTGGGAGGAGAACTTTAGGTGGCTTGGCTCTGAAGTTATCATGATGATTGAGACGGCCATAGAGAACGGAGATGTTCCGGGAGACCTTACAAAAGGGGAGCTCCAGAAGAGAGGGTTCGTTGAAGAGAAGAAAGTAGAGAAAAAAGGAACGGTAGTTGTTATTAACCGGTATGCAAAAGATGTTTACGAGATCTTCCAAAACGCCCGGCCGAGGCTCATCATAGACAGGGAGCTCTGTCAGTACATTAAGGAGATGCCTGCAGGGCCCGCAGAGTCATCAAAACTTCCGGCAGGTGGTAGGTTCCCCATACTTATGGGAGCAATGAGGCTTCTCGCATTTTCCGTTCCTACTTCCGACGTCTACACCTTAACCGCCCTCGGTCAAGAAATAAAGAAGGCCTGCCAGTCCCTTGCGCCGACCTATGAGACCGTTATCTCCGAGGACATAATGGATTCCCTCGCCCGGGTGATAGACGAAGGACTTGAAGCCTTGACAGACGAAGAGAAGGAAGTCCTTATGGCACTTGCCTATATAGACGGTGAAGGCAATATCCTCCCTGCCGGTGAACATCTCCTTGAAGCGTATAGGATATGGAAGGAGAGGAGCTTTAAG
>QNYI01000137.1 GCA_003978805.1 Desulfurobacterium sp. | reverse complement strand
AAAAATTAGTAACTCTCCTTACTTGTGGGAAGGTCTCCCTTTTCCTACTTTTCTCTCTTGAAACCTTATTTAGGAGAAGGGAATGGCCGAGTTCATAGATAGAGCGAAGATATTCGTTCAAGGTGGCCACGGAGGTAACGGTTGCGTTGCCTTCCGCAGGGAGAAGTTCGTCCCTAAGGGAGGGCCTTCTGGCGGGGATGGCGGTAAAGGTGGGGACGTTATCTTGGTGGCCGATAGGAACGTCCACACCCTCCTTGACTTTAAGTACAAGCGCCACTATAAAGCCGAAAGGGGAAGGCACGGAGAGGGAAACAAAAGGACGGGTAGGAGCGGAGAGGACTTAATCATAAAAGTTCCGGTAGGGACAGTCGTAAAGGACGCTGAAACGGGGGAGATACTGGGAGACCTTAAGGAGCACGGCCAGAGGTTGGTTGTTGCGAAAGGTGGTAGAGGTGGCAGGGGGAACGCTGCCTTTGCAACCCCTACAAGGAGAGCTCCCGACTTTGCAGAGCCGGGTGAACCGGGAGAGGAGAGGTGGATAGAGCTTGAGCTTAAGCTCCTTGCAGATGTCGGGCTCGTCGGTTTCCCAAACGCAGGTAAGTCTACTTTCCTCTCAAGGGTCACCGCCGCAAGGCCGGAAATTGCCGACTACCCCTTTACGACGTTGAGGCCTATTTTGGGAGTAGCAAAGGTCGGGGACTTCTCCTTTGTAATTGCCGACATTCCCGGGCTTATAGAGGGAGCTCACGCCGGGAAAGGTTTGGGTCACGAGTTCCTTAGGCACGTTGAGAGGACAAAGCTCCTCCTCCACCTTATAGACTTAACCGACCTTACAAGAGAGCCGGAGGAGGCCTTTGAGAAGATAAACAGGGAGCTGGAGCTCTACTCTCCGGAGCTTACCAGAAAGCCCCAGATAGTAGTCGGAACGAAGATAGATGCCCTTTACGACAGGAGTAAAATAGAAAGGCTAAAGAAATACTTCGCTGAAAAAGGTTATCCTTTCTTTGCCGTTTCTGCTGTGACCGGTGAGGGGATGGATGAACTCATGTGGTTTGTTGCCAAGAAACTGAAGGAGCTTGAAGGAGAGGATGCTGGGTAAAGTTAAGCGCGTTGTCGTAAAGGTCGGCTCTCAGCTCTTGGCAGGAGAGGAAGGAATAGACAGGGGGTTTGTTGAGAAGCTTGCCGGAGAGATTGCAGAGCTCCGCCAAGACGGAAAGGAAGTCATCTTGGTGAGCTCCGGCGCCGTCCTTGCCGGAATAAAGGCCTTAGGCCTTAACAGGAAACCGTTCTCCTTACAGGAAAAACAGGCTCTCTCTGCAGTCGGGCAGCCCTACCTGATGGCTGAGTACAGGGAGGCCTTTAAAAGATACGGCCTTAAGGTAGCTCAGGTTCTACTTACGGCCGAGGATTTACGCTCAAAGGAGCGTTTCATAAACGCAAGGAACACCTTTGAATCCCTCTTAAAGTTCGGCGTTGTTCCGGTTGTCAACGAGAACGATACAGTTTCCGTTGAGGAGATAAAAATAGGCGACAACGATAACCTCTCGTCTCACGTTTCGGTTTTGGTAGACGCAGACCTTTTAGTAATCCTTACGGTGACTAATGGCCTCTACGATAAAGACCCCTCTAAGAATAAAGATGCAAGGCTTATACCTGTTGTGGAGAGCCTTGAGGAACTTAAAAAAGTCTGTGACTTCACGGGTAAGACGGCCTTCGGGACGGGGGGGATGTGGACTAAGGTTGAAGCCGCGGCGAAGGCTACCCGAAAGGGTATTCCTGTAGTTATTGCCGGAGGAAGGGAGGAGAGGGTTCTGGAGAGGATACTAAAGGGGGAGAGGCTCGGAACGCTCTTTGTCCCTGATAAAAAGCTCAGGGCAAAGACTTACAGAATTCTCTACCTTATGGAGCCTAAAGGGAGACTTTACATAGACGATGGAGCTGTGGAGGCCATAGTGGTTCACAAGAAAAGCCTCCTTACAAAGGGGGTAAAAAAGGTAGAGGGAGATTTTAAGCGGGGGGATGTGATAGAGATCTTTGACCTTAACGGGAACCCGGTAGCTAAGGGAATTGTGAGGTGTTCAAGCGGGGAAGTTTCCTCTTTCAGTGGAGTTTGTGTTCACCGTGACGATATGGTTGTTTTGCAATAAGTTAAATAGTGGAAGGTAATTTAGAGGTTCCTATGAAAGGTAGAGTAGTTATTGTGGGAGGAGGCCCGGCTGGGTTTAACGTAGCCCGTGCAGTTAAAACTTTCTACCCTGAGTGTGAAGTTACACTGATTGAGGAAAAGGAGGACACACAGATACCCTGTTCCATTCCCTTCGTTATAGCTGGAAGGTTACCTCTGGAGAAGAACCGTTACTCGCTTGAAAAGTTAAAAGAGCTTGGCGTTGAAGTAAGGACGTGTAAAGCCGAAGTTTTAGACACAGGGGAAAGGAAGCTCTTCTTAGAAAGTGGAGAAACCCTCTGTTACGATAAGCTCGTTTTAGCAACCGGCTGGAAGCCGAAAGTTCTCTCTTTGGGAGAAGAGGGTCTTGAAGGTGTTTACTACATCTCAAAAACTACCGAGCAGGTAAAGAGGATACTTGAGGATGTGAAGAGGGCTAAGAGAATTTTACTGGTGGGAGGAGGTTTCATAGGTATAGGTTTGGCAGGGGAAATTAAGAGAACCCTGAAGGGTAAAGAGGTTATCCTCGTTGAAGTTTCTGAGCGTTTGGCTTCGGGGAGTTTTTCTCCTGCTTTTAGTAGGAGGTTGGAGGAGGAGCTTACCGCTTTCGGCGTTAAGGTCTTGAAGGGAACTGCCGTTAGCTCCTTTGATGGAAACGGACGGGTTAAGAGGGTCTCCCTTTCGTCTGGTGATGTCCTTGACGTTGACGTTGTTATCGTTGCTATCGGCTTCAAACCGCGGGTAGAGCTTGCTCAAGAGGCTGGTATTTGTCTTACCGGGAGCGGTAAAGTAGCCGTAGATGAGTTCCTAAGGACCTCTGCCGACGGTGTCTTTGCAGTGGGGAACTGCCGTGCCTACACTTGTGTCATTGATGGAGAAGAGGTAAACACTATGTTGGCCTCTGTCTCTGCAAGGGACGGTTACGTGGCCGGTATCAATTTAGGGGAACCGACCGTTAAGGCTAAGGGGATAGTTCCTTTCGGGATTACTTCTGTGGGGGATAGCTACTTTGGATTTGCCGGTTATACGGAGGTAGCCCTGAGGGAGAAGGGAAGGGCGTTTGTAACTGCGGAGGTGGAGACTAAGGACGGTTATCCTTCGGCCTTGAAGGGGGTCAATCCTCTGAAAGTGAAGCTTTACTTTGATAAAGCTGGGGTAATCGTAGGGGGAGAAGTGTGGGGTAGGAGTAAGTACGTTCCCGCGCTCGTTGACTTTATCTCAAGGCTCGTCTGGGAGAGGCTGTCTGTTGATGAGGTTTTGAGCGTTCAGTCTGTAGCTTTTCCATCGGTAACCCCTTCTCCCCTTGCACAGCCCGTTCAGCTGGGAGCTCTGATGGCCAAGAAGAGCCTATCGTGACCTTATTTACAGTTTTCGGTGCACAGCTTGTAGGGTATTAGCTCCCCGCCGCAGGACACAAAGCAGTTGTTAAAGAGCTCTCTACATCCGCAGTCGGAAGAGCACTTAGAAGATATCTGGTTGAATATCCGCCTTAGGCTCGGTCTTTCCGGTTCTTGGGGCTTTTTCGGCTTTTCTTCCTGTAAGGTGTATAGGAGCTCCCTGAGTTCATCTTTCCTGTCACAGGCAAACCTCTCTTTCGTCCTCCTGCAGAGGGAGGTGAAGAACCTGTAGTCCCTGTATATTTTCTTGACCTGTTCGTTCCACTCTATTACGTCGTTCAAGTACTCCCTCCTCTTTCGGTTGTAGCTTTTTAGCCTTTCCCTGTAGGATTGGAGCTCTACCCTGTAAATCTTCCTTGCCTCTTCCCAAGACTCGCCGATACACTTCTGGAACTTCTCGTTACAGCTTTTCTGACACTCTTCAAACTTAGACTCACACTCCTTGAGGCACACCTTTGACCCTTGAGGAGGAACGTACTTATACTTAACTACGTACTTTGGACTACCGCAGGAAGCAAGCGCGATGCTTAGACAGGTGATAGCGTACATAAATTTCCTCATATCCTATCTCCGGCCGAGTTTCTTTAATTCTAACACGCTTGCCCGGAAGACCTTTTGGGATATTCTTATCATCGGGAAAACCATTTAGGAGTGGGACTATGGAGAAAGCGATAGAGGTAAAGCTTGAAAAGATAGCTCAGAAGTTTAAAGAGATAGAGGAGAGCCTCGGGAAGCCGGAGGTAATCGCAGATCACAAAAAGTTCCAGACCCTCGCCAAGGAGCATAAGGAGCTCCAGCCCATCTACGAGACCTACATGGAGTACAAGAAAGTAAAGCAGGGAATTGATGAGGCCCTTGAAATAATTGAGACCTCTGACGATGACGACCTTGTAGAGCTTGCAAAGGAAGAGAAAAAGGAACTTGAGGATAGGCTGGAAAAACTTGAAGAGGAGCTTAAGAAGCTCCTCATTCCCAAGGACCCGAACGATGAAAAGAACGTTATCCTTGAAATCAGGGCTGGAGCCGGTGGAGAGGAGGCAGCCCTTTTCGCCCAAGACCTGTTCAGAATGTACACGAGGTATGCCGAGAGAAGAGGCTGGAAGGTAGAGATACTCTCCCTGAATGAGACCGGTCTCGGAGGCATAAAGGAAGTAGTGGCCATGATTTCCGGTAAAGGAGCTTACAGTAGGCTCAAGTATGAGTCCGGAGTCCACAGGGTTCAGAGAGTTCCCGTGACAGAGTCAAGCGGTAGGATTCACACCTCAACGGCAACCGTTGCCATTTTGCCTGAGGCGGAGGAGGTAGAGG
>QNYI01000127.1 GCA_003978805.1 Desulfurobacterium sp. | reverse complement strand
CAATAGAGGCTGTAGATAGTAACCTTATAAAGGTTTCCTACACCCTCGGCAAGGGAGAACTCTCCACCTTCTTTAAAGTTGTTCTTCCACTTGCAAAGAGGGGAATAGTTGCGGCACTTGTTCTTTCCTTTGCGAGAGCTCTCGGCGAGTTTGGAGCTACCTTAATGCTTGCAGGGAACATTCCCTTTAGGACAAACACGATTCCCCTTGAAGTATACAGCGCCGTTTCCGGTGGAGACTTTGAAAGGGCAAACCTGTTAACGGCCATTACGGCTTCTATCTCTGTTGTCATTATCTACCTGATAAACAGGTTAACGAGCTCTAAGGGGTAAGGGTGCTGAAAATCTCCGTTCAGAAGCGGTTTAAAGGGTTCTTTTTAGACGTAGAGTTTTCGTCTGATGCGAAAGTAACAGCCCTCTTTGCCCCTTCCGGCTCAGGTAAGAGCCTTACGCTTCAAGCGGTGGCAGGTCTTGTAAAACCTGACAGAGGGAGGATAGAGGTTAACGGTAGACTTTTCTTTGACTCCGAGAGAGGAGTAAACCTACCTCCCCAAAGAAGGAGGGTCGGGTACCTCTTTCAGGACTACGCCCTCTTTCCCCACATGACCGTTATTGATAACGTTCGTTTTGGAAGTGACGATGAGAAGCTTGTAAAGGAGCTCCTAAAAATTTTAGAGATAGAGGAAATAAGGGATAAGTTCCCCTCGGAAATCTCCGGTGGTCAAAAGCAGAGGGTTGCACTTGCGAGAGCTCTCGCCACAAGACCAAATATCCTTCTTCTTGACGAGCCCTTTTCTGCCCTTCACAAGGAGCTAAAGCTTTCACTTTACAGGGAGATAAAGAAGATTCAGGAGCTTTTCGGCGTCCCGATTATCTTAGTGAGCCACGATATAGACGAGGTCTTTGAGCTTGCCGATTTCCTCGTTGTGATGGAAAAGGGAAGGGTTGTTCAGACCGGAGAGCCTTTTAACGTCTTTATGAACCCTTTAAACCTTAGGGTAGCCAAGCTATTAGGCCACAGGAGCTTTCTCAGAGGAGAGGTAGTCTCTATTGGTAGGAGGTACATCGGCGTTAAACTGAGGTCGGGAGTAACTCTAAGGTGCAGGAAGAGGGAAGGTGTAGGCGTAGGGGATAAAGTTTTTGTCTCTGTTCTTCCCTTTTCCCTTGCCCTTTCTCATTCGGTAGAGTCAAGTAGGCTTGTAGTTTTGGTAAAGAAAATCAGCCACAGCAGGGAGTTTACGAGGATAGAAGTGGAGATTGAGAAAGAGAGGGTGGAGCTCCTTATTCCCTCATCCCTTTCTCCAAACTTTATAATGGAAGAGGGTAGACCTGCTACTATTTACCTCTTTGCCGACTTTATTCCGGTTATACCTAATCCGGGGAAGTAGTGCAGGACTATCACTCTTTGTAGGCCTTAGCGAGGGTGTATACTACTCCCATGTGGGATAGGATGGCTATTGTCCACAGTGCGTAGTTTAGCATTACTTCGCCGAAGAACGGCGTTAGCAGAGAAAAGCAGAACAGGATGAAGAGGCGGACGTCTCGGGTGGCGAAAAGGGGTCTTTTCCCAGATAAGTGGGATACGTAGCTAACAAGGATAGAACCGGTTACTGCAAGGAAAAAAGATAGGACGTTAAGCTTGTTAACCGGGAGGTTTAGGAAAAGGGACAGGAGGATAAAGGTATCTACGTACCTGTCAAGTAGGGAGTCCAAGACTCCGCCGAATTTTGTTTTAATATTCTTTAACCTTGCAATTTCCCCGTCACAGCCGTCAAGGATGGAGGATAGCTGAGTAACGATACCTCCGGCAAGGTAGTGTTTCCCCAAGAACAGTATTGCTCCGAGGAAACCGATAGTAGAAGACAGAATTGTTACAAAGTTTGGAGTTATAAAGTCAAACCTAAGTAGCGTAGGTGTTATTAGAGTTGATATTTTCCTGTTTATAAGCTTTGAAATTGGGCCATCTGTATCCTTTATGAGGTCTTCCTTTATCACTTTCTCCGCTAACTTTATTTCCTCTTTCTCGTCAACGTCTATCCACTTTCCTTTTACTACCTTGAAGAAGAGCTCTCCCCTCTCGGCGAGCTCTTGCATAAGGTCGCTCAAGGTAAAACGTTCCCTTCTGAGGAGCTCCTTAGCGACCTGAAACACTTGCGGTGATAGCACGAAAAACCCTGTATCAAAGTAGTCGTAATCCTCTATTCTCTTTCCTATCCTAAGGATCCTGTCGTTTTCGGTCTTTACCTTCGTTGCCTCATCTGGGTTGTAGGAAAAAGGCGAGACGAGGAGGAAGTTCCCTTCCTTCAGTCTCTTGGCCGTTGAAAAGAACTCGTCACTGTAGTAGTGGTCGGCCATAACTAATACGAACCTATCGTTACCTACGAATTCTTTGGCGCAGTAGAGGCTGAAGCCGTTTTCTCTTTCGGGGTGTGGGTTGTAGATGAGGGTAACTTCTGGAAACTTCCTTTTAAGGTAACTGGCAACCTCCTCATCGTGGTACACAACTCCCACTTTAAACCCTTTGAGTTTCCTTATCTTATACTCTATCAAGGGCAGACCGAAAACGGGAACGAGGGGTTTAGGAACTTCTGAGACCATCCTCCTTCCGAATCCTGCAGCTAAAACCACCGCCTTCATCTTAGTTCTTTGAACCAAGTTACAAGTTCTTGGAACTGGGAGTGAATGTTGTACTCTTCTGTTTCCATCGGGGACTTAAAGAAGAAGGAAAGTTCCCTGACTACTCCTTTTACTCCTTTCTTCTTGGCAAATAGTAAGAACCTTGCTATATCTAAGGTAAGGGGAGCTGCGACGATGGCGTCAATGGCGTCCCAGATGAAGTAGAACTTCATTTTTGTTCCTAAGAATCCTTCGTAGTGAATAAAGTCAAAAGCTGTTTTGTTGTCTTGGAGCGAGGGGAAGAAGTTAATTTCGGTTATGGTATAGGGTGAGTACCCCAGTATCTTCCCTACTACTTTGTCCTTAGAGGAGATCTTGCTCTTTTTGTTTTGCTCATAGGAGAGGACTTTTCCGTCAAGGTCTCCCAAGATGTTGTATCCCATCCAGCCTAAAACGTGAAGGTTTCTGTACCTGAACATGGGGGCTAAGGTGGTTTTTACGAGGGTCTCTCCGGTTTTTCCGTCGTTCCCTGCGTGGGGGACGCCGACCTTTTCTGCAAGCTTTTTAAGGGCTGGGATATTGGAACCTACGCTTGGTGTGAAGTTGGCGTAGGGGATACCGTTCCTTAGACAAGCGTAAGCGTAAAGCATAGATGCGGTTACTTTATCTTTTCTGTCTTCACGAATGGCCTTTTCAAAACCTTCTATACTTCCGTGAAACTCCTCGTCGTAGGTGATGTTTGGTTCTGTAGAGGCTACGTTGATTGCAACCGTATTTTCATCCGCAAAACTGGTTAAGTCTTCCTCAATCCTTTCAACAATTTCTTTGAGGGTTAGTCCATCTTCTTCAAGGGTTGATATTGGCTTTAACCCTTCAAGAACGCCTTTACCGCAGTTTATAGCAGTTCCTTTTTGAGCTTTTATTTTTGAAAGCTCATTTTTTGTTTTTTCAAGAAGTTTTTTATCAAAATGTTTATTAAGTTCCCAGTGCTCTTCTGAAATTTCGTATAAGTTACTGTCAAGAGCTCTTATTTCGTGTCCTCCAAATTCAAAGTTTAAAGGTGCATAGTCGCTAAGTCCTTCAAACTCGGGTAGCTCAGAAACCAAACCGGTGCGGTTTATTAGACCTTTTTTAATGGCAATGCTCCCCACTACAGCAGTTGAGGCCACGATTCCGTAGAGACCAAAAAACCATATTTTCATTTCTTAGTCCTCCTAATTATTATTTTTTGATAATAAAAATATGCATGTTACCTTCCCGAGTAAAGAGCTTAGGGTTTCCCCTCTTGACACTTCTTGAAAGTTGTGGGATAACCCTTAACCTACTGAGCCTTGCTCTTATGAAAGTAGTAAAGATTTTTCTGGAGGGTTCATGAAGAGGAAAGTGAGAGTTGAGGATGCCGTAGGGATGGTTCTCGTTCACGACATAACGGAGGTGGACTTAGATAGGAACTTTAAGGGAAGGGTTTTTAAGAAGGGACACATCATTCGCCCCGAAGACGTGGAGAAGCTGAAGAAGCTGGGGAAGGACTACGTTTACGTTCTGGAGCTCTCAGAAGAGGAGATTCACGAGAACGATGCAGCTATAATGCTTGCAGAGGCAATTATGGGTGAGAACACCTACAGGGACGAAGAGCCCGTTGAAGGGAAGATAAACATATACTCTTCTGTCTTTGGGGTTGTGAAAATAGACGTTGAGAAGCTGTTTAAGTTCAACATGATAGGAGAGCCTTCCTGTCCGACGATACACAACAACATGTACGTAAAACCGGGAGAGAAGATTGCAGCTGTTAGGATTATCTCCTTAGTAGCTCCAAGGAAGGAGGTGGAGGAGGCCGTTAAGGTAGCTGAAGGTGGAATTGTTAGGGTTGTCCCTTTCACGGAGAAAACGGCGGGGATAATAATTACCGGTAATGAGGTATACTACGGAAGGATTAAGGACAAGTTCTACGACCGTTTAAAGCCGAAACTTGAGTTCTTTAAGTGTAGCGTAAGAGAAAAAGTTATCCTTCCGGACGATAAGGAGCTTATAAAGCAGAGGATTCTGGAATTTGCCGATAAGTACGACGTAGTTGTCCTTACCGGTGGAACTTCTGTTGACCCAGATGACGTTACCTACAAGGCGGTCAAGGAGGCAGGAGTAGAGAACTTCATAAGGGGTAACCCGATACAGCCCGGTAATATGCTCAGCATGGGTTGGCTAAATGGAAAGCCGATTGTTGCCGTTCCGGCTGCAGCTCTCTTTTTCAAGGCGACCTCCTTTGACATTTGGCTTCCGAGGCTCTTAATAGGCGACGTCATTACAAGGGAAGAGGTGGCGATGAAGTCCCACGGAGGTTTATGTCACAACTGTCCCGTATGTGTATTCCCAA
>QNYI01000116.1 GCA_003978805.1 Desulfurobacterium sp. | reverse complement strand
CCTCCTTATCGCCTTCTATTACCTTCTTAAAAATTTCACCCAAGACTCCCGGAGGAGCTCCTTCCTCCTCTTCCTCCTTTTCCTTACCTTTCTCGTCAACTTCCACGGTAACTTTCTTACCTCCCAAAAAGGCACAGGTAAGGTTACAGATCCTTTCAAGGAGCTCCCTACACTCCCTATCCCGGGAAGGAGGCTTATAGCCAGTGAACTTCTCAACGTACCTCGTAGCTCCCCTGTCCTTCCCGACTAAAACGTCTGCTGCGTAGATCGTCTCTACCATCCGGGAATCGCCGGGGTTAACAATCCCCGAGTCAAGTCCTTCCTTTATGGCCATCGCCATAAAGGCAGAGTTTATAAGGGGTCTTGCAGGAAGGCCAAAAGATACGTTGCTGACTCCGAGGGTCGTCGCAACGCCGAACTTCTCCTTAACGAGCCTTATGGCCTTTAAGGTCTCTACCGTGGCCTCCTGCATGGCACTGGCGGCTAAGTTCAGGACATCGGCTATGATGGACTCCCTCTTAATTCCGAGCCTTTCACACTCCTTCACTATCTTCCCAATAACAGCGACCCTTTCCTCTGCCTTTTCCTTTAAGCCTTCATCGTCTATTCCGAGGGCTAAAACGTTCGCTCCGTACTTTTTAACGAGGGGAAGAATCCCCTTTATGTCCTTCTCCTCGCCGGAGCAGGAGTTAACGATAGGCCTTCCGTCACACATCTTGAGAGCTCTCTCTACGGCCTCGGGGTCTTTGCTGTCAATCATTATCGGAACCGTTACGGTTTCCATAACCACCCTTACGGCTCTCTCCATAGCTTCAGCCTCATCTATCCCCGGAACCCCGACGTTTACGTCAAGGATTTCAGCTCCCTCCTCTACCTGTTTCTTAGCCTCTTCCTTCACAAGGGAAAAGTCTCCCTTCTTTAAAGCCTCCTGAAGCCTCTTCTTACCCGTGGGGTTTATCCTCTCGCCGATTATCCTCGTCGGGTGGTCAGAACCGATAAAGACGAGCTCCGTCCTACTTGCAACTTTAAGCCCCCTTATAGGATTCCTCCTGACAGGTTTAAGCCCCTCAACCGCCCTCCTTATAGCCCTTATGTGGTCGGGCGTCGTTCCGCAACACCCTCCCACTATGTTAGCTCCTGCCTCTACGAGCTTAACCGCTATCCTTTCAAAGGTCTCAGGCGGTTCGGGGTATACGGTCTTCCCATCTTTTAAAACGGGCAGGCCGGCATTCGCGTAGACGATGATGGGGGTCTCCGTTACCCTTGCCATCCTCCTTACGATGTCCACGAAACTCTCAGGTCCCAAGGAACAGTTGGCACCGACAGCGGCAACGTCAAAGCCTTCAAATATCGCCGCGGCAACTTCCGGGGGAGTTCCGAGGAGGGTTCTACCGTCCTCTTGGTAGGTCATACTGACCATCACGGGAAGGTCGCAGACCTCCCTTGCAGCAACCACCGCCGCCTTTGCTTCTTTTGTATCGGACATCGTCTCTACCAGTATCAGGTCTGCCCCTGCCTCCGCCCCGGCCTCTATCTGCTCCTTAAAGATTTCAACCATATCGTCAAAGGTAAAGTCTCCCACCGGCTCAACAAAGACCCCCGTAGGCCCAACAGAAAGGGCAACTAAAGCCTTTCCCCTTGCGGCCTCCTTTGCAAGTTTAACGCCGGCTGCCGTCAGCTCCTTTACCCTATCCTCAAGGCCGTAGTGGGAAAGTTTTATACGGTTACTACCAAAAGTGTTAGTCTCTATTATGTCTGCCCCGGCCTCTACGTACTCTCTGTGAATCTCAACGAGAACGTCAGGCCTTTCAACGTTTAGGAGCTCCGGAGCAAAGTTTACGTTGAGCCCCTTCTTCATAAGCATCGTCCCCATTCCACCGTCAAGAACCCATATCCTCTCTGAGTCCTTAAAAGGGTTCTCTTTCAACCTATACCTCCTGAAGGGCGGTTTAACTTTCCCAGACCGGTTTATGTTACCATTTGAGGTGTGAAGTCCTTAAAAAAGGGGAAGCGATGAACGTGATACTAAAGTCCCTATACCTTTACTCACTCTGCCTCTGGGTAGGCTCTATGTTCTTCTTCACTGCAGTAGGAGCTCCCCTCGCCTTTAAGGCACTACCTAAGGAAGACGCCGGTAAGTATACAGGCTCGGTCTTCCCTAAGTACTTTGGCCTTGGCTACATCTTCGGTCTGGTATCCCTTACCTCCTTCTACACCCTTACAAAGGGCGTTCTCAGTATAACTTCCTCTTTGGTACTCCTTTTACTCCTCGTGATGAACATACTCAACGCAGTTAACGGCCTCGTAGTCACCCCAAAGGCAAGCCTTCTAAAAGCGGAGTTCTACAGAAAAAAGGAGGATAGTTACTACGACCGTTTCCTTAAACTCCACGGAATTTCTATGGCTCTAAACGCCGTAACGCTAACCCTCGGACTCATGGTTATCGGCGTCACCTCCCTCTACCTAAGTTTATGACGGAGCTGTGATGACTTTTAAACAGAACGTTTACTCAGTTGTAGTAGCTCTGATAGTTGTAGGAGTAACCCTTCTATCCCTTCAAAACTTTCAGGACGTTGACGTCACAATACCTTTTGTCGGAGTGTTTCACACCAAGCTTTTCGTTGTCATCGTATTCTCCTTTCTGGCGGGATTCCTTACTGCAGGCTTTATTTCCCTCATCCTTAAGATATTTACCATCCCTTTAAGCTTAAAGAGGAAGAGCGGTGAGGCTGGACAGCTTCCTGAAACTGTCAAGGATAGTCAAGAGGAGAAGTCAGGCAAAGGAACTGTGTGACGACGGCGTAGTAAAGGTAAACGGCCAGCCGGCAAAACCGGCCAAGGAGATAAAGCCGGGAGACGTTGTTGAAATTGACACCATCTCCCGCTACCTTAAATTTCGCGTCCTGCAAGTACCCGACTCAAAAAACGTTTCAAAGAAAAAAGCCAAGGAACTGGTAGAGATCCTTGAAGACAGGAAAAAGGACATCAGGGAGATAATAGACCTTCTCTGAAAGAGGTCAAAAATGAAAACGTTTGTAGAGCGTGCCTTTGAAAATGTAAGGGAGTACCCGGAGAAAGAGATCCTCATAGGAAAGAAGAACGGTAAGTACATTTCCCTAACCTACGGCGACTTGGGCAGACAGATCTCTACCTTCCAGAAAGCTATGGAGAACCTCGGCGAAGAAGACCGGGTAGTTATCTTCATGGAAAACCGTCCTGAGTGGATATCGGCCTTTTTCGCAGTCCTCTTTAAAGGGGGGATAGCCGTTCCCGTTGACTACATGCTGTCTGAAAGGGAGCTCTTCAACATCCTAAAGGACTCCCAACCCCGCTACATCGTAACGTCAAGGGAAAACCTTGCCAAAGTTAAGGAATCGGTCAAGGACATCGGCTACCACGTCCACGTTGTAAACACAGACGAGCTGGACTTTCCCTTAGGTGGCGAGAAGCTCTCCCTTACAGAGAGGAATCCCGACGATGTAGTAGTTATACTCTACACTTCGGGGACAACGGGAAACCCAAAGGGCGTAATGCTTACAATAAATAACCTTGACCACAACGTCAGGGCAGTTGAAAAGCTTGGCTTTTTAAGGGAGGATGATAGGTTCATCGCTATCCTTCCATTCCACCACACCTACCCTCTAATGACAACCGTCCTCTTACCCATAACCTTAAGACTTCCCCTCGTCTTCATTGAAAAGCTCACCCCCGCAGACATCCTTTCAACCATCAACGAACAGAACGTTACCATCTTGGTAGGAGTCCCTAAGCTCTACCAAGTGATACATCACAACATAATGGCCGAAATAAAGAAGCTCCCTGCTGTGAAAAGGCGGGCAGTCTTAACAGCCCTGAAGCTGTTTAGGAAGTTTGACGTGAAACCCATTGAGAAGAGAGTCTTTAAGGAAATCCACAACCGTATCGGAAAGTCCCTACGGTTTATGATAAGCGGGGGAGCAAAGCTGAGCGAAGAGGTCTGGAGGGACTTTGAGGCCTTCGGGTTTAACATCCTTGAAGGTTACGGACTAACCGAGACCTCACCGCTAATCTCCGTTAACAGGCCGGACAAGAAGAAAATAGGGACTGCAGGCCCTCCCGTTGACGAAGTGGAGGTAAAGGTAACGGAGAAGGGAGAAATCATCGTCCGCGGTCCAAACGTTATGAAGGGATACTACAACAAGCCCGAGGAAACGGCAAAGGTTATAAAAGATGGCTGGTTCTACACGGGAGACCTCGGCTACATTGATGAGGACGGCTTCATCCACATAACCGGAAGGGCTAAGGAAGTAATAGTCCTTGACAACGGAAAGAACGTCTACCCTGAGGACATTGAGCTTGAGATACTCAAGAGCCCTTACATCTTAGAGGTGGGAATCTTCTATCAGGACGGAAAATTAAAGGCAATAGTAAGACCCGACTTTGAGCTTTTAGTTGAGGACGGTATAGAAGACGTAAGGGAGTTTATAAGGAGAGAGATTCAGAGGACAACCAAGCACCTTCAGCCATACAAGAAGGTAAAGGAATTTAAGCTGGTGGACAGGGAGCTCCCAAGAACCCGTATCGGAAAGCTAAGGAGATTCCTACTGCCGGAGATCTGGAAGGAAATCAAGGAGTAACGGATGGAGAAACTCCCTTTTTCAAAACTTCAAGGGACTGGAAACGACTTTGTAATAATAGACAACCGAAAAGACACCTTTAAGCGCTTCTGTTTTCCCCTAAAGGAGGAGGAAGCCATAAGGAGAATCTGCAGTCGCAGAACGGGCGTCGGAGCCGATGGCCTAATACTGGTAGAAAAGTCTGACGTTGCTCACTTTCGCTGGAGGTTCTTCAACGCCGACGGCTCGGTGGCCGAAATGTGCGGCAACGGCGCCCGATGTGCGGCCCGTTTTGCCTATATGCACGGTATTGCTCCGGCCCGGATGCGCTTTGAAACCATGGCCGGGATCATCGAGGCCATGGTTTCGGACATCAATGTCTCCATCAAGATGACCGCGCCCAGGGATTTCAACCTGCACCG
>QNYI01000028.1 GCA_003978805.1 Desulfurobacterium sp. | reverse complement strand
GACACCGCCGTTGCAATTACGGCAGTTTTCCTACTTTTTGCCTTTAAGTTGGTTGACTGGAGGGACGTTGACAGGGGAACAGACTGGGGAACCCTTTACCTCTTCGGTGGAGGACTCTCACTTTCCCACGTGCTTAAAACCACCGGAGCGAGTAAATTTGTAGCCGAGAGCTTTTCCCAAGCTATAGGCAACTTACCCACTTTTTTGGTCGTCCTTTCCGTCACGTTTCTAATGATTTTCCTTACAGAACTGATGAGTAACACGGCAACGGCGGCTATCTTCGTCCCCATACTCATCACAACAGCTACCGGGATGAACCTCCCTCCCCACGAGTTGGCGCTACCAGCAGGAGTAGCCGCATCCTGCGCCTTTATGCTACCGGTAGCAACTCCACCTAACGCAATCGTCTACGGAACGGGAGAAGTGGAACAGAAAGATATGATAAGAGTAGGACTTATCTTAAACGTCACTTTCGCAGTTATAATCAGTATCCTCTCAGTTCTACTCATAGGAAAAATCATTAGTTAACAGAACTACTCTACAAGTTCCCCGTACCTTTTTTCAAGTATTCCGGCAGCGTAGTAAACATCTGCTACGGCCATCCTGTAAAGTGAAAGGGCTGCAACGTAGTTGCTCCTCGCCTCGTTTAAAGCAGTCTGAGTATCAAGGAGCTCCGTTATAGTTGCAAGGCCGTTCCTGTAGCGTTTTTCAACTATCCTCAAGGACTCCTCTGCAGACTTGACGGCCGCCTTGGCAAGCTCCAACCTCTGCCTTGCCTCCAAGAAACGGTAGTAGGCTTTAGAAACCTCAAAAGCTACACCTTTCTTAGCCCTTTCCATATACTCCTGAACCTTTAGCTTCGCGAGCCTTGATTTCCTAAGCTTCTGGAACTTAATACCGCCGTCAAAAACGTTAAATGTTGCCTGTAAACCGAAAACCCAGCTTGAGTTCTCTTTATTCCAAGGGGCAGTATCGGCAGCCACAAAGTAGTCACCAAAGGCGGCGATACTCGGCATAAAGTCAGACCTCGCCAACCTCTCCATATCCTTGGCCTGCTCAAGCCTAACCGCAAGTTCCCTTAGCTCAGGCCTTCTGTCCACGGCAGTTTTTATCAACTCGTCAAGGTCAAAGTTAAAGGGTTTGTAGGTAAGCTCCCCGTCAACCTCAATATCGGAGCTCGGCATTAAGCCCATTGCAACGGCGAGAGCTCTCTTCGCTATCTCGTAGTTACTCTTAGCTTCAACGAGCTTCTCCCGCGCGTCCTCTAAGTAAACCTTCGCCCTCAAGTAATCGGACTTCACCCCTATACCGGTTCTATAGGCCGTCTCTGCATCTTTCAAGTGCTTTTCGGCGTCCTTAACGGCAAGCTCTGCAGTCTCAACAAAAGCCTTCGCAGTCAACGCACCGTAGTAAGCTCTTACAACGTCATAGATGACCTTTTCTTTGCTCTTCCTTAGCTGCTTTTCTGTTGCCTTTACCTCTTTTTTAGCCAAATCTATAGCAATTCTTAGTTTTCCCCCCATCCATATAGGAACTGTCGCCCTTACTCCCGTCTTAAAAAGCTGGGATTTCCCCGGGTCGTTAAAGTCTGTAGTAAAAGTATTGAGCTTTTTAACCTCCATCCTGTTCATTATCGCGTAAGGAGGGTCTGTTGTCTTGTTGTATTCAGAGTAAAAGTCCACCCTTGGCAAGAGCCTTAGTCTTGATATGTTGTAGTCAAACTCTTTCTCTTTGAGCTCTATCTTCTTTGCCTTAAGGAAATTATTCTTTTCAAGAGCCGTTTTAACTGCTTCATCAAGCGTAAGAGCTCCGGCGTTCCCGAACAAGAAAAGGGAAAAGAGCAAGAGCCTTAACTTCATAATTAGACCCCATTAATTCAAATATTGCGATTAATTTATACGGTCTTTCCTATTGAATGTCAAGGAAGTCACGAACTCCACGCAATTCTGACAAGGTTAACGTTCCCCCAAATTACAAAACGACCCTTTAAGAGCCCCAAGACTCCGTAAATGCCTTTAAGGCTTTCAGCCCTACCAATAAACTCTTCCGTTGTCCTACTGTTAGCCAAGAAAGTAGCGGTACAGTCGGAAACAACGGGGTCTTTACATATTACGGTCGCTATCGTCGTTTCTCCAAAACTTAGAGAGTGACCTATCTTACTTGAAGACGAACAGACTCCCCACTCTCCTCTAGGAACAGAGAGACCGAGCTTCCCGTCAACCTTAGGACTCCCCGTTACTACTGCCAGAGTAACTTCCCGCTCAGAGGAAACGTAAACATCACCCCCGTTCTCAATCATGAACTCCTCTATGCCGAGCTCTTTCAGTTTCTCGCCCAAAAAGTAGTTTACGGCTCCGGCCACTCCGGCCATGGGACCTACACCGACAGCCTTTGCCGACTCTGCCATCTTCTTCACTATAGCCGGAGAGATAACAGGAACTTCAACGGGCCTAAGGGAGGTCAGGAACTCCGGATGCTCCTTCCCAAATTGAAGGATCTGGGTTCTAAGGGAAATGAGGGTGTCAAGGAGAAGGTCAGGGAGCTCCTCAAAAAAGAGCTCTCGTGGCACCGATACCCAAAGGTCACTCTCTCCGGCAACAACTTCAAAAGACCTAAATCCCGGCCTTTTTAAGAGCTCCCTGTAAAACCTCTTCTCCGGCCTCCACTTCTTCAAAGTTACATTTCCTCAATGATCTCTGTAATTTCCTTAGAACGTCTATAGGCCTCCTCAAGCGCCTTAATCAGTGCAAACCTCGTCCTGTTCTCCTCTAAAGCAGAAAGTCCGGCTATCGTCGTTCCAGCAGGGGAAGTCACCTTATCCTTTAGAACCTCGGGATGTTCCCCACTTTTTACCATCTCTGCCGAACCAATCAGAACTTGAGTGGCAAGCTTTAAAGCGACATCCCGAGGCAGTCCAAGTTTAACTCCTCCATCGCTCAAGGCTTCAAGGATTAGGAAAACAAAAGCGGGGGAGCTCCCGGCAAGAGCTGTTACGGCATCAAAGAGCTTTTCGTCAACGTCAACAACTTCTGAACAGGTGGAAAGGAGCTCCCTAACGTACCTCCTCTCCTCGTCAAGGAGTCTCCTATTATCACAGTAAGCGACAATGCCTTTCCTCACCTTTACAAGTATGTTCGGCATAATCCTTACAACTTTCTTATCATCTCCAATAACCTCCTCTATCTTCCGTAGAGGATAGCCAGCAGCCATAGAAACAACGACCTGCGAAGGAGAAAGCGTATCAGCTATTTCCTCTAAAACTGCCGTCATTACTTGCGGTTTCACAGCTAAGAAGATAACGTCACTTTCCGCAACCACCTGTAAGTTTGTAGAGTAAGCCTTAACTCCGTACTCCTCCCTCAGGTAGTCAAGCCTTTCCCTAAGAACATCAGAAACGGAAATCTGAGCGGGAAGGAGGAACTCTCCGTTAACAAAAGCACTAATAAACGCTTCTGCCATATTCCCGCCACCGATAAAGCCGACCCGTAAGTTCATCTTCCATCTCCTAAGTATTTTGCCTATATTATAAAATCAAATTTCAGGGGGAATTAGCATTATTAAGCCCGGGTGGCGGAACTGGCAGACGCGAGGGACTCAAAATCCCTTGCCCCTTGCGGGCGTGCGGGTTCAAATCCCGCCCCGGGCACCACGTTATAAAAAAATTAAAAGATTTTTAGCTCTTTCAGAGTTTTTTAGAAAGGAAAATTAACGAAAAGAAACTTCAGAGAGCAAAAATAAAGGAAAGGGGGCTGTTGCCCCCGAATGTTACTCGGCGGAAATGGCGTCTGTTGGGCAGACTTCTACGCAGGCACCGCAATCAATGCAGTCATCGGCAGAAATTGCGTACTTTCCGTCGTCTGTCGGGTGGATTGCGTTTGTTGGGCATACAGATGCACACGCACCGCATCCGATACAGAGTTCAGCGTCAATCTTGTGAGCCATTTTTCACCTCCCTTAGACTGTGAGAATTTCCTCCTCTTTCTTTGAGAGGAGTTCATCAACTTTTTTGGTGAACCTATCTGTAATTTTCTGGAGTTCCTCTTTAGCCCTCTTTATGTCGTCCTCGGAAAATCCCCCTTCCTTCTTTAGCTTGTCAAGCTCCTTCATAACCTCATGGCGGACGTTCCTAATGGCAATCCTTGCCTGCTCTGCGAGCTTACCGGCCTTCCTCACGAGTTCTCTGCGCCTTTCCTCTGTAAGTGGAGGAAGGTTTATCCTAATTATGTTGCCGTCCCTTTGAGGCTGAACTCCAAGGTCTGACTCCCTTATGGCCTTTTCAATGTTTGGAATTACAGACGTGTCCCAAGGCTGAATCGTAATTTGCGTAGGCTCTGGAACGGCAATTTGAGCAATCTGTTTAATGGTTACGGAAGTTCCGTAATAGTCAACCTTAATATCCTCAACAAGGACCGTAGAAGCCCTTCCCGTTCTGAGACCTGCAAACTCCCCCTTTAGAACTTCAACGGCCTTAGCCATTCTCTTTTCTGCGTCCTTTAACAGCTCCTCAATCATAGCGCCTCTCCCTCAACAAGTGATCCTACCGCTTCTCCTCTTACGACCCTTTCCAAGTTACCGGGCTTGCGAACGTCAAACACAACTATGGGGATGTTATTCTCCATACAGAGGCTCACAGCAGCCGAATCCATCACCTTTATACCGTTTGTAATTACTTCCTTATAGGAAAGTTTGTCAAGTTTTTTCGCATTTTTATCCTTAAGAGGGTCTGCTGTGTAAATTCCGTCAACTTTTGTAGCTTTTAATAGAACATCTGCGTTAATTTCGGCAGCCCTTAAAGCTGCGGCCGTATCTGTCGTAAAGAAAGGATTCCCTGTTCCCGCTCCAAATATGACAACTCTTCCTTTTTCAAGGTGTCTGATGGCGCGCCTTCTAATGTAGGGTTCAGCGATTTCCCTCATTTCAATTGCAGTTAAAACCCTCGTGTGGAGACCTTCCTTTTCAAGGGCATCCTGAAGGGCAAGGGCGTTAATAACGGTTGCAAGCATCCCCATATAGTCGGCAGTCGCCCTGTCCATCCCTTGGGTAGCTCCCGAAACACCCCTAAAGATGTTA
>QNYI01000030.1 GCA_003978805.1 Desulfurobacterium sp. | reverse complement strand
ATGTTTTTATCGCATCACCTATATTTGTGCCTTGTTCTTGAATGGAATTTGTATCCAAAAGGCTAAGAAACATCTTGGCAGCGCCATAATCATCTGTGAGAGGACACTGTACGTAACTTTTTCCGGCAAACGGAACTATCGCAATTCTATCACCTCGTAAGTTTTCAATGAAGAGAGATATTTGGTCTTTTGCGCGCTCTATTCTGGATGGTTTTATATCCTCTGCTACCTTCTGGGGAGAGTAAACTTCACCGGGCTTCTCAGATATGTAAAAGAGGATAGTGCTGTCCGGGATGGCCTCGTTCCCTATCACTTCTACCTTTTCTACCCGTGGCTGTTCTCCGGCACGGGAGAAGGGTGAGAAAAAGCCAACAAGGAGAACAACGAACAGTAAAATCCATCTTCCCAACTTTATCCCCCAATAAGCACAGCTCACGTTGCTAAATGATAACACAATCTAACCTTTCGGCAGGTATATCCTGAAACAGGTTCCTTTTCCCTCCTCGCTCTCAACTTCAACTTTACCGTTTAGCTTTTCAACGGCCAGCTTCACGATAGAAAGGCCGAGACCCGTTCCGCCCAGCTTCCTTGACCTTGAGCGGTCAACCCTATAAAAACGCTCAAAGATAAAAGGAATGTGGGACCTCGGAATTCCTATACCCGTATCGCAGACGGAAATCTCCACCTCATTTTTCAGTTCCCTGTAGGAAACGTTAACGGTTCCTTTTTCCCTGTTGTACTTTATGGCGTTGTCTATCAAGTTCTTGAGTATCGCGTGAAACATCTTCTCATCTGCAAGAACTACGGCACCTTCCGGAATGTCCAAGTTAACGGTTACTCCCTTTTTCTCTGCAAACTCGGAAAGGTCAGAAACAACCCTCTTTGTAAAGGGTAAGAGTTCTATCTCCACCGGCCTCATCTGAAAGTTAACGCTTTCAAGCATAGAGAGGGTTATGAGGTCTTCTATAAGCTGGTTCATATACCTTACCCTCTCCATGGCCTTCTTCAGGAACTTACCGGCAGAGGGGTTGCTTTTACACTCTTCTTCAAGGGTCTCTAAGGAGAGTTTCATCGCTGCCAAGGGGGTCTTTAGCTCGTGGGAGACGTTGGCTATGAAGTCCTTTTTGAGGTTTTCATACTTTTTCATCGGGGTAAGGTCTATAAGGAGTAGAACCTTCTCGTCCATGTCTGAACCGAAGATAATCTGGACGTACCTGTCCTTTATTTTCTTCTCCTGCCAAGCTCTATACTTTTCGTTGAAGCTCTCGTTTACCATAGAGACGATGTCAAAGTTCTTTATAGCCTGATAGAAGAACTTCCCCATATCCTCGGGGTTTATGTCAAGGAGCTCCCTCGCAAAGCGGTTAGTAAAGATAACCCTCCCGTAAGGATCCATAACGACAATTCCTTCCCGGAGGAGGTTGAGGGCCCTTGAAAGGAGCTTCGTCCTGTCCGGCTTCTGCTCGGTCTTCTTATGCTTAATCTGACGCAAAGAGAAGAGTGCCCTTTCCCTCTTCTTCCTCTCGTTAAAGGCTATGTAGGCAAAAACAAATGTAAGGGTAAGCAGGAAAAGGGATACGGCAATAAGTACCGTCTCCAAAGCCGTTACTCCGGCACGATTCGGTCTACTTTCAGGTAATCCCTTAAAGCTTCAGGGATAACCACCGAGCCGTCCTCCTGCTGGTACTGCTCTAAGACGGCAATTACAGTTCTACCGACTGCAAGGCCTGAACCGTTGAGGGTATGGACAAGCCTTACTTTCCCGTCCTTGTCCCTAAACCTTATCTTAGCTCTCCTTGCCTGAAAGTCCTCACAGTTGGAACAGGAGGAAATCTCCCTATACCTTTTCTGAGAGGGAATCCAAACCTCTATGTCGTAGGTCTTGGCTGCAGAGAACCCGAGGTCTCCTGTGCAGAGCTCCACAACCCTGTAGTGAAGCCCAAGGAGCTGGAGAACCTTCTCAGCCTCCTTTACGAGCTTTTCAAGCTCCTCGTAAGAGGTATCCGGATGGACAATCTTCACAAGCTCCACCTTGTTAAACTGGTGAAGCCTCATTATTCCCCTGACGTCCTTTCCGTGGGAACCGGCCTCTTTCCTGAAACAAGGAGTGTATGCGGTGTAGTACTTGGGGAGCTCCTTCTCAGGAAGTATCTCTCCAGCATGGATGTTCGTAAGGGGAACTTCGGCAGTGGGAATGAGCCAGAGGTCTTCATCCTTTATCCTGTAGAGGTCTTCTTCAAACTTTGGGAGCTGTCCCGTTCCCGTCATCGTCTTTGTGTTCACAAGGAAGGGAGGGATTACCTCCTCGTAGCCGTGCTCTCTCGTGTGAAGGTCAAGCATGAAGTTTATGAGAGCTCTCTCTAACTTAGCTCCCCACTTCTTGTAGATGACAAAACGGGAACCTGCAAGTTTTGTCGCCCTCTCAAAGTCAAGGATGTCAAGCTCTTTTGCAATATCCCAGTGGGGAAGAGGTTCAAAAGAGAACTCCGGTTTCTCTCCCCAGTACCGAACTACTACGTTGTCCTCCTCGTCCTCACCTATCGGAACGGAAGGGTGAGGCAGGTTTGGAATGGAAAGGATAAGCCTCTCAAATTTCTTCTCCACCTCGGCAAGTTCTTTCTCTAAGGAGATAATCCTCTCTGAGAGCCTCTCAACTTCTTCCTTGAGCTTAAGACCTTCCTCCCTCTTTCCCTCTTTAAAGAGTTTCCCTATCTCTTTTGAGTAGCTGTTTCTCTTAGACTTTAGCTCTTCAACTTCGGTGATGAGAGCTCTCCTCTCACTATCAACGGCCAAAAGTTCATCAATCTTTGCAACGTAGGCTTCATCCCTCCTTGAAAGTAACTCCTTTACCCTTTCAGTCTCTCTCCTTACAAGCTTTATATCAATCACTTCTGTCCCTCCTCTTTAAAGCTTTACTTTAAAAGGCCAAAGGCTTTCAGAAGGAGCTCCAAGCTACCTTTATTCGTCATAACTATCAGGAACATCGTGAAGAATATTAAAAGCTTTAAAGCTTTTATCTCTCCTTTTACCTCGCTCCTTAAAGACTCTATCTCTCCTTTAAGCTCGTTCCTCAAGGCCTTAAGCTCTGCCTTAAATTCCTCTTTTGTAACAAGCTCGTTTGTTAGCTCATCCTTTAACTCGGCCTTAACCAGTATTTTCTGCTCCTTCGCCTTTTCCTCTATGGCCTCTAAGGCCTTCTCTACGCTCCTTGCAACTCTCTCGGCAGTCTCTCTGTCCTTAACCGCCTCCTCTATCGCCTTATAAACCTCCAAAGGCAAAGTGTGCGCCATTATACCCCCGAATAAAATTAACCTTTCAGAAAACGTCAGTTTTTAATTTATTTCAAGCCAGAGCTCTTTTCTTGGCAAGTTAACCTCCTTCGCCGTTTTTGACCCTTGAAACAGAAACTACTAAATCATCATCGGACAATCTCTGAATTTTCACTCCCCTCGTATACCTGCTGTAAACGGGAATATCACCGCTGTTTACTTGAATCGTCTTACCTTGACGAGAAACTAAAATGACCAGTTCACCGTTTTTAAGGGTAGTAGCATCGGCGATTTTCCCAGTCCTATCAGAGAGCTTTGCAGCTATGAGGCCTTTACCTCCCCTTCTCTGAAGGGGAAACTCTGAAAGAACTACTCTCTTTCCGTAACCTTTCTCCATGACCAACAGAAGGTAGACATCATCCGGCTGAATTACCGTTGCTGCCACAACTCTATCCTCTTCGTCAAGGAGCATTCCTCTGACTCCTCGGGCGTTCCTCCCCATCTGCCTTACATCCTGAACGTGAAACCTTATAGCCCTTCCACCGCTTGAGATGAGGAGGACGTTGTCCTTCTCACTAACAAGGCCGACGTATATGAGCCTGTCACCGGGCTCCAAAGATATAGCAGCTATTCCCGTTGAACGCGGGTTGGAGAACTCCTTAAGCGGTGTCCTCTTTACGTACCCTCTCCTCGTTACAAAGAAGATGTCCTTTTCAAGGGAGAAGTCCTTTACAGGAATAATCCGCGATACTACTTCTCCTCCCGACATCCCCGGCAAGAAGTTCCTTATGGAATGTCCACGGGTAGCCTTTTCTGCCTTCGGTATCTCGTACGCCTTTAGCCAGTAGACCTTTCCGGCACTTGTAAATACCAAGAGGTAGTCCTTAGAGGATGCAGTGATTACGTCCTTTACGAAGTCTCCTTCCCTCGTTCTTATTCCGAAGACTCCCGTTCCGCTCCTTCCTTGAGTCCTGTAACTGCTTGCGGAAGTTCTGGCGACAAAACCTTTATGGGTGAGGAAGATGACTACTTCCTCTTCCTCTATCATAGATTCCACATCTATCTGGGAGTCCTTTGAGACTATAACCGTCCTCCTTTCGTCTCCAAATAGCTTAATTACCTCGTCCATATCCTCTTTTATGAGCCTTTTCTGCTCTTCCCTGCTCTCAAGAACGAACCTGTAGTATTCAACGTCCTTCTTCAAAGACCGGTACTCTTCCTCTATCTTCTCCCTCTCTAAGCCGGTTAGCTTCTGGAGCTTCATTTCAAGAATGGCCTTTGACTGTTTCTCCGAAAGGGAGAATTCTTCTTGGAGCTCCCTTACGGCACTCTTCGGACTTTCTGCCTTCTTGACGATTTCAACGACTCTATCCACGTTTTCAATGGCTACCTTTAAACCTTCAAGGATGTGGAGGCGCTCCTCTGCCTTCCTTAGCTCGTAGGAGGTTCTCCGAAGGATTACCTCCCTCCTAAACTCTATAAACTCCTTAAGGTACTCCTTAAGGCTGAGGAGCCTCGGCTCTCCGTTTACAAGGGCTATCATGTTGAAGCTGAGGTTCGTTTGCAAAGGAGTAAACTTGTAGAGTTTATTGAGGACAACTTGGGGTGTCGCGTCCCTTTTCAGCTCTATGACAACCCTTATCCCTTCTTTGTCCGACTCGTCCCTTATGTCGGCGATTCCGTCTATATTGCGTATATCGCTCTCTATCTCTTTGACCGCCATTTTGTCCAATACATCGGTAGAAGCACCCGCATAAAATCCAGTTACAGTAACCAAGTCAAGCTCAAAAGAGGGGAAAATCTCTTTGGG
>QNYI01000131.1 GCA_003978805.1 Desulfurobacterium sp. | reverse complement strand
TCCGGGGTCGGAAATGAGCTGAATGTTCTCCTTCTCAACGATTTCCCTTAACTTCTCAGAGACGAACCCTCTAAAGAGGGCATCCCTGATTGTGTCCTCGTAGTACTTCTTGATGAGGTTGAGGGGAGCTCTACCGGGCCTGAACCCCGGTATCTTGGCCGTTTTCCTGATCTCCCTGCAGATTTCGTTTACCTCCCTTTCAAGCTCCTGTGGCTCTGCCACGAGCTTTACAGCATAGACTACTTCGTTTCTCCTCTCAACTTCGTATGCCATCTATTTCCTCCTTTCTTTTCTTACTCTTCCCATTACTTTAAGGGGCAGGCTCCAGACCTTTGTAAAGGCCGCACCTGCCTTATGGTCAAAGGAATCCTTTGGGCTGTAGGTTGCGAGGTCTTCAACGTAGAGGGAATTGGGGGACTTCCTACCGACTACCTGAGCACTCCCTTTAAAGAGCTTAAACCTGACAGTTCCAGTAACAAGGGGTGCTATACGGTTGTTGAAAGCATCAAGGGCTTCCCTTAAAGGAGTAAACCAGAGAGCCTCGTAGACGAGCTTTGCGTATTCGTGCTTAACGTGGCTCTGCTTGTAGTGGTAGGTAAACCTGTCAAGAACTACACTCTCAAGCTCGTCGTAAGCCCTTATGAGGAGAAGCCCAGCAGGGGACTCGTATACCTCCCTTGACTTTATGCCGACGAGCCTGTTCTCAACCATATCAACACGGCCGTAGCCGTGCTTCCCTGCTATCTCGTTTAAGTCCCAGATTAACTTCCAGAGCTCTTCATACCTCTTCCCGTTTATGGCAACGGGAGTTCCCTCCTCAAACTCTATCTCAACGTACTCAGCTTCATCGGGAGCTTCAAGTGGGTTCTTGGTTATAACGAAAGCATCCTCAGGAGGCTCTGAGTAAGGGTCCTCAAGGGGACCGGCTTCAATGGCAACTCCCCAGAGGTTCCTGTCGTAGGAGTAAGGTTTTTCTTTCGTTGCAACAACAGGGATGCCGTGCTTTTTAGCGTACTCTATCTCTTCCTCCCTTGACTTAAACTCCCACTCCCTTACAGGAGCAAGGACCTCAACGTCTGGGTCAAGGGCCCAGACCGAAGCTTCAAACCTGACTTGATCGTTACCCTTACCCGTTGAGCCGTGGGCAACGTAATCTGCACCGACTTTGTGGGCAATCTCTACAAGCTTTTTCGCTATCAGCGGTCTTGACAGGGCTGAAAGGAGAGGGTACTTACCTTCATAGAGAGCTCCGGCCCTCATGAGGGGAAGGCAGTACTCCCTTGCAAACTCCTCCTTAACGTCGTCAATTACAGCCTCAACTGCTCCTGACTGCTTAGCCTTCTCCTCTATCTCTCCCAGCTCTTCTCCCTGACCAACGTCTGCCGTGTAGGTTATGACCTCAAATCCCCTGTCCGTCAGCCACCTTACGATAACGGAGGTGTCAAGACCTCCCGAATAGGCAAGAACTACCCTCTTACCCACGCTTTCCTCCGACTTCTTTAGGTTGTGGAATTTTACGACAAAATCGTTGACAGTGTGAAGTGTAGGTGCTATATTCCCTCTTGCACGTGGCGACGTAGCTCAGGTGGTCAGAGCGGGCGGCTCATACCCGCCAGGTCGGTGGTTCGACTCCACCCGTCGCCACCAAATTTTTTTATAGTCCGATTTTATGCTAAAAGAAAAAGTCCTCAAAACTATAAAAAAATTTCAGCTAATCCCAAAAGGTTCAAAAGTCCTCGTCGCCCTTTCAGGGGGCCCGGACTCTGTAACCCTCCTCCACCTCCTCCTCTCCTTAAAGGAAGAACTACAGATAAAAGTCTTTGCCGCCCACCTCAACCACATGCTAAGGGGAGAGGAATCTGAAAGGGACGAGAAGTTCGTTAAGGAACTCTGCAAGAGGTGGAACGTTCCCCTCTTTACTGGAAGGGTAGACGTAAAGGAAATCTGTAAGGGAAGGAACACCGAAGCCGTTGCAAGGGAGTTAAGGTACAAGTTCTTACACGAGAAACTGAGGGAGATAAACGGAGATCTAATAGCCACAGGACATACCGCATCAGACCTTTTAGAGACTGTCCTACTTAACTTAGTCAAGGGAACAGGAATAAGGGGACTAAGGGGGTTTCTCCCGAAGAGGGAGAAAATCGTTCGTCCTCTTTTTGAAGTAACGAGGAAAGAGGTTGAATCCTACGTAAAAGAGAAAGGACTTCCCTTTGTTGTTGACAGCTCAAACCTTTCCACAGACTACGAGAGGAACCTTTTAAGGCTTAAAGTCGTTCCCGTTTTAAGGGAGATAAACCCTTCGGTAGAAACGGCTATCCTGAGAACTGCAGGGATACTGAGGGAGATAGAGGAGCTCCTAAGGCTCTCCACAGAACCTTTTTTAAACAAGTTTTTAAGTAGGGATAAGTTCTGCATTCCTCTAACCGAGCTTAAAAAGCTCCACACTTCCCTAAGGAAAGAGCTAATCACAAGGGCCTACAGAGCTCTTACCAGCGAGTCCCTCTCTTACGAGAACGTTTTATCCGTAGTTTCCCTTTTAAGTAAAAAGGGCTACAAGGAAGTAGAGCTCGGTAAGGGCTTTATCGCTTACCGTGACCAGAGGGAACTCTGCATAGGGAGGAAAGGGGAAGAAGAGGTTAAACCTTTCTACTTTGAAGTAAAAAAAATCCCGGCGAAGGTAACCACCCCCTTCGGAATCCTCCTCTTTGAGAAGGACAGGGGAGAACCGCTGATACCCTACGAAGAGTTCAAGGAAAAAGGTATAATCGTCAGGAGCCGTAAGCCCGGTGACAGGCTCACCTTTTATAACTTCTCCAAGCCACTAAAGAAGTTCCTAATAGAGAAGAAAGTACCGGCCAAGGAGAGGGACAAACTACCCATTGTCGTCTCAGGGGAAAAAATTATCTGGATTCCCGGCCTTTACAGAGCATATATTAATGATACCCACGTAAGCTACGTCGGCGTGAGGTTTGAAGAAAGTGACCCCAAAGGTTCTAATACCGGAAGAGAAGATAAGGCAGAGAGTTAAAGAACTTGCCGATGAAATATCGGAAGCCTTTAAAAATACTCCCGTAACAATCCTATCGGTTTTAAAGGGAGCTTTTGTCTTTACGGCAGACCTCATAAGGTTCATGAACGTAGAGGTTGAAGTTGACTTCGTAAGGGTAAAGAGCTACCAAGGCAACAGAAAAGGTAAACTTGAAACCATATATAAACCGGAGCTAAACCTTAAAGGAAGAAGTGTCCTTATCGTTGATGACATCCTTGACACAGGTGAAAGCCTCCACTTTCTCTACAGCGAGATACTGAACCACTCCCCGGCCGAGCTGAAAACGTGCGTCCTCCTTGAAAAGAAGAGGAAAAAGGAGGTTGACATAAAGCCCGACTTCGTCGGCTTTACAATACCTGACCGCTTTGTTGTAGGCTACGGGCTTGACATCAACGATATGTACAGGGGACTCCCTTACATCGGATACATTGAGAAAAACTATGAGGAGAAATGAGGATGGAGAAAATGAAGGAAGTTGGGAAAAGCTTGGCCTTATGGCTGGCGATAGCTCTCCTTATCATCCTTGCCTTCAACTTCTTTAACTCGGGACAGCTCAAGAGCCACTCAGAACCCTTCTCTATCTTCGTTCAACAGGTAGAAAGGGGCGAGATAAAGAAAGTCATCATTCAGGGACAGAAGGTCGTCGGTATAACCGTTGACAACAAACCCTTTGAAACCTACATGCCCCCGGGATACAACGACATAATCAAGAAGATGACAGAGAAGGGAGTTGAAATTGAGGTTAAACCGGAGGAGGGAAGTCCGTGGTACATAACTGTCCTCGTCTCTTGGCTTCCGATGATTTTCCTGATACTCCTCTGGCTCAGCATGATGAGGCAGATGAGCGCCGGCAGTAACAAGGCACTCTCCTTCGCAAGGAGCAGGGCAAAAGTTTTCATAGACAACAAGCCTAAGGTTACGTTCAAAGACGTTGCCGGAATAGACGAGGTAAAAGAAGAGGTTGCCGAAATTGTTGATTTCCTGAAAAACCCCAAAAAGTACCAACAGCTCGGCGGAAGGATTCCTAAGGGGATACTTCTTGCAGGAGCTCCGGGAACCGGTAAGACCCTCCTTGCAAAGGCAATAGCAGGAGAGGCAAACGTTCCTTTCCTCTCTGTCAGCGGTTCTGAGTTCGTTGAGATGTTCGTCGGTGTAGGTGCATCAAGGGTCAGAGACCTCTTTGAACAGGCAAAGAAACACGCTCCCTGTATCGTTTTCATTGACGAGATAGACGCCGTAGGAAGGAAAAGGGGAGCAGGCTTTACAGGAGGACACGACGAGAGGGAGCAGACCCTCAACCAGCTCCTCGTAGAGATGGACGGCTTTGAGAGCTCCGAAGGGATAATCGTCATAGCGGCTACGAACCGTCCCGACATCCTTGACCCGGCACTCCTAAGACCCGGAAGGTTTGACAGGCAGATATACGTCCCACTCCCAGACGTTAAAGGAAGACTTGAGATTCTAAAGATACACACAAAAGACAAGCCCTTGGCAGACGACGTTGACCTTGAAGTAATTGCCCGCTCCACTCCCGGGTTCTCAGGAGCAGACCTTGCAAACATCGTAAACGAGGCTGCCCTCATAGCGGCAAGGAAGAACCACGGAAAGATAACGATGGAGGACTTTGAAGAGGCCAAGGACAAGGTCACAATGGGTATTGAGAGAAAGAGTATGGTTCTCTCCGAAGAGGAGAAGGTTACGACTGCCTACCATGAGGCGGGTCATACACTTGTTGCAAAACTGCTTCCAAATGCCGATAAAGTCCACAAAGTTACCATAATTCCGAGGGGTAAGGCTCTTGGAATCACACAACAGCTTCCAGAGGAAGACAAGTATACCTATACGAAAGATTATCTCCTTGACAGACTCTGTGTTCTCTTTGGTGGAAGGGTTGCTGAAGAGTTAGCACTTGGAACCATCTCGACAGGTGCTGGAAACGACATAGAAAGAGCAACAGAGATTGCCAGAAGGATGGTGGCTGAGTGGGGAATGAGTGATATTCTTGGCCCCATGACATTTGGTAAAAAGAATGAAGAAATTTTTCTCGGACGTGAAATCCAAAGCCACCGGGATTATTCTGAGGCAACTGCACGAATGATTGATGAAGAAGTGGC
>QNYI01000052.1 GCA_003978805.1 Desulfurobacterium sp. | reverse complement strand
CAAGGGCCCGAACGTTCCCTGCCAAGCGCAGGTTCCACTTCCAGTGAGGTCGTAGTTCGCGTTGGCCGTGTTGTACTGAAGGGCAAGAGAGAGGTCGGCGTTGGCTAAATCGATCAGGCCTCCATCACAGGTGTCCGTCCCCATCATGGCCTCGGAGCCACTGTGGGAAGGGGTAACGGAGGATCGTCTACCTCGGCACGCTTCATGGCGACAGATATCATGTAAACAATTCTTCCTCTAGCCTTTATCTCACCTTCTAAGCTCTTGGTTTTAACGTTCGTTTTAACCGTGCCAGATATCTGGCTTTCTTGGATATTGGGGTACTTGACTCCGTTAAAGGAGAGGGTGACGGTTCTGTTCTCTATTAGGAGGGAGAAGTTCCCGCCGGTGAGCTTGTTCCCCTGCAGTTTGATTTCCTCGTTCTTGCCCGAAATCAGTATCCACAAGTTTCCTTCTGAGTAGTTGATGTAGCCCTTTACTCCCTTGCTCTTTCCCGAAATACTTGTTAAGCTGTATCTACCGGAAGCACTTTCTAACTTTACTTTTACATCCAAGTTCTTCTTTATCTCTTTTACGTTCTCAGAGCTTAGAAGGAAGTTCCCTGTTACAACTCCGTGGAGCTCTACCGGAAGGTTAACGCTAAAGCTCTTGAGTACCCTTATAGGCATAGAGATGGGAATCTCTTCGGCCTCCAAGCTTAGGCGGAGCTCCATCGGCCTTTTAAGGTGAAGTTTCAGCTCTTTTAAAGTAATGTTCTCTTCTGAAGATTTACCCTCTACCTCCAAGTAAAGGTTTGAAAGCTTTATCTTCCCGTCTACCTTCCCGATGTAAACGTTCCTGAACTTAAAGTCGGGAGAGCTAAAGAAGAAGAGTCCTTCCGGGTTTTTTAGACTCCCGGATAGTTGTCCCTTACAAGTTACGTCCCCTTCAAGGCCTACTTTCTGCAGGAAGTCAAATTCGTGAATCGGCACAGACTTCCCGGTGAAGGAGGCGTTGATTGAGAGCTCTGTTAGGTTAACCTCCCCTTCCGAGTCAAGCCTGTTTAATCTGAGTCTGTAGTGAACCTTTTTTTCGTTTCCTGCTACTTCTACAGAACCTTTATCCTGAAAGCCCCTAAAGGAGAACTTTTCTACCGTAAGCTTTGCAGAGTAGTTTAATCCCTTCTTCCCGCTAAAAGAAAAGTTTCCCTTTCCTGTAACGACAACCTCGGGAATCCACTTCCCATACTTTTCCTTTAGCTTTTTAACTGCGTATAGCCTTTCTGTGCTGAATTTTTTCAGTTGGAACTTCCCGAAAGTGCTACCTTTGGAACTGGTAAGGGAGAGGTAGAGGGTGTCAGAATTAAGCTGGAGCTTTAAGGTGTTGCGGGTAAACTTCCCTCTTACAGAAACGTCCTTTAAGGAGGTAAAAGGAGTTTTTAGCTCCTTTGTCTTTAGCCTCCACAAAAGGATGGGAAGGGAGTACTGACCCTCTACGATGTATTCCCCCGTAACTTCCGTGGCCGTTATGCCTTTTATGCTCACTTTCTTGCCTGATATAGTTCCCCTTATGGATAGCTCCTCAGGTTTTAGCTTTCCGCTGAAGGAACTCTCCACCCCTTGGTAGAGGACGAGCCCGCGGGAGATTGTTACCTCCCTCCCCAGTTCTCCCGAGACAGAATACTCTACGGTAGTTCCCGTTACGGGAACTTTTCCCTTTAAGGAAAAGCTTTTTCCAGCTTTTACAAAAGTAATATAGGTTTTTATACCTCTTAGCCCTACAGTTCCCCTTAGCTCAATTTTCTCTAAGTCCTTTGAGAGGGAGAGCCTTCCTGAGTAAACTGCGTTGTTTACCCTGAGAGAAAAGTTCGGTAGCGTTATGCGATTTCCCTTTACGGTTCCGACTGCCTTAGGTATCGTGAACGTTACTTTTCCCGACTTTCCCGTGATACTTTCAAGGGAGACCCTCTTACCGTCTACTTCAAGGCCTTTCAGCTGAAGGGTAGTCTCGCCCGATCTATAAAAGAGCTCTCCGAGGTTTAACCTGTCTACGTAAAAGGGAAGTTTTGGCGTTAAGAAAAGGAATGACTTCTTCTTTCTTCCACTTTTCTCTATTTGTAGTTCTCTTACGCTGATTTCAGAAAAGTGAGGGCGTAGTTCCTTTATGCTTTCCCACAGCTTTAAAGAGGCCCTTGCCCGGTTTAGGTTTAGTTTAAACGTAGGCCTTAAAATAGAAAAGTTTTCTACGCTTAGGGTTAAACAGCCGTCTTTAAAGGAGAAGGAGATGCCGGAGTATTTAACGGCCGATATCTTCTTCTCTTGAATGTAGAATAGCGTTAAGTCCCTTGCCACCAGTACGGAAAAGTAGATTAGCAGGCTGAGGAGGATAAACCTTAAGAGTCGGTGAAGCCTACCTTTCCGCAGGGATTTCAGTAGCTCTTTAAGGAGCTCCCTGTTAATCTTCACCGCCTATCTCCAGCGTTTCCCACTGTCTACAGCGAGGACAGATCCAGTCAAAGTTATCCGTCTCGTAACCGCAATTCCTGCACTTAAATTCTTTCTTCCGTTTCTTAAGGTCAAGGAGGAACTTTTCAATCTCATCTACCACCTGCTTCCTCTTGCCGCTCTCCCATAAAAGGCGCAGGAAAAGTTCCTTTGCTTCCGGGTCGTTGGGAAACTTTTCGTTCAACTTTTCAAGTACCCTAAAGGCCTCCTCCTTCCTGTTTTCTTTAATGAGCCTTTCGGCAAGTAGTTTTCCCGTAATGGCCAAGGTTCCCGTTTCCTCTATTATCTCGTAGAGCTTGTCTACAGAAAGTCCCTCATACTCGTCAATCACTTTTAAAAAAGGCGCTACGTGTCCGGGTGAAAGTTTCATCCCTTGTAAGGCTTTCCTGTAACCTTTTTCCTTTTCCCCAACGGCGTAGTAGAGCTTTGACATTACGTAGTAAAAGAGGGGAACCGGTACACGGATATCAAGTTTCCGCAGTATACGGAAGGCCTTATCGGTTCTTCCCCTATCTATGTAGCTGTCGGCCAAGTAGAGCTTAGTGTGCAGGAGTTCATCCAAAAATTCCCCTTTTAGTTCAACGGCCTTCTCAAGGAGATCAACCGCCTCCTCAAGTTTACCGGAGACCTTGTAAATTAGGGCGAGCTCGTAGTAGAAAAGGCCTTCTGAAGGGAAAAGAGAAATCCCTTCCTTTAAGGCTTGTTCTGCCCTGTCTAAGAAACCTGCAGCTTTATAGGTAAGGGCGAGGTTCAGGTATAAGAGCTTTTGCTCGTCCCTTGAAAGTTTTTCCCTCTTTAGCCTCTCAAGGATTTTAAGGCTCTTGTAGAACTCCCCCTTTTCCTTAAGGAGTATTGCCAGCGTGATGTAGGCATTGACCGGGCTTTCTATGTCTATTTCCGGTAGGTGTCTCGTTAGTTCCAGTTTACCTATTAGGAGCTCTTTAAAGTATTCCGAGAGTGGGGGATTCTTCCTGCCGGTGAGGAGGTTGATGAACTTCCTGAACATCGTTATTCCCAGAAAGCCTTAAGTCTATCGTAGGTTTCGTGTAGCGACTGGGGAATGACCTTTACCCCGGCAGTTACCGGCATGAAATTTGTATCGCCCAGCCAGCGCGGAACGACGTGATAGTGGATGTGGGTATCAACGCTACCTCCGGAAACCTTACCGAGGTTTAACCCTACGTTAAATCCGTCAGGGTTATACGCCCTTTTTATCGCCCTTATGGAACGCTTTAGGAGTTCATCTATCTCGGCAAGCTCTTCTGACAAGAGCGATAGGAAGTCTCCTGTATGTCTTACTGGACAGACCATAAGGTGGGCTGTGTTATAAGGGAACCTGTTTAGGATGACTACTGCTCTCTTCCCCCTGTAGAGTAAAAGGTTGTCCCTGTCCCGTGAGGGGTCATCTTCTACTGCTTTGCATATGAAACACTCCCTCTTTTCTCCTTCGGTTACCTTACTCACGTAGGATAGTCGCCACGGAGCCCAGATGATTTCCAACTTAACCCTCCGCCGTTTTTTCTGTGACAGATTATAGCTCAAAGTTAGCTTACCATAAAAATTTACTTATAGTTTTCCATAACCCTCCTCTATACCACCCCTCCCCTCTCTGGATGCTGTAAACCTAAACTTTTTCAGGGAGTAGTAATCTTATTTACCATAAAAATTTACATATTGGTAACCAAAAAACAGAAAAAAACATACAACCCAACAATAAAAACACATATCATATAATTAAGCGGGGGATCCTACAGAACTTTTTTGAGGCATCCAAAACTTGAAACAGGTAGCGTACAACGTAATATTCATCCTATTCCTAATCTGGTTGGCTCTTCTGTTACCCCCGGTATACCTTGATCCCAAGGCCAAGAAATACTTAGTAGCAGCCGGAGCTGTAGCTGTCTGGAGGTACACTTGGCTCGGGACGAACGTCCTCAGAGCTCTCTTCTACAAGAAGGTCTACTTCCCGAGAATAAGGAAAAAGGCGCAGTCCCTCCCCCGAGAGAAGCTTCCCGAGTATGCCTTTATACTTGTTACAACTTACCGAATACCGGAACACATCTCTGTTGAAGTCTATAAGGCGGCTATAAGGGAGATTATAAACTGCGTAGAGAACGGAATGAAGGCCACTTTAGTGGCTTCTGTCGTAGAGAAGGCGGAGGAGAACTTGGTCAGGAAACTCTGGAAACTATCCAACCCTCCCAAAGATGCCTCCCTCGTCGTCGTTCGCTTTGCAGGAACCGGAAAAAGAGACGGCCTTGCCGTGGCCTTCAGAACTATCCTAAGGGAGCCTGCCAAGCTACACAGGGCTGTAGTAGCCCTCGTTGATGGAGACTCCATACTGACCAAGGGAACGATTTTGAAGTGTGCGGAGCTCTTTGCCCTCTACCCAAAGCTCGGTGCCGTTACTACCGATGAGGACTGTTACTTAGAGGAACCTAACTTTACCTATACCATCTACAAACAGTGGTACAAGCTACGCTTTGCCCAGAGGGATATTTATATGTCCTCTGCCTCCCTCTCCCGCAGAGTTCAAACCCTTACAGGCAGAATGTCGGTTTACAGGGGAGTTCTCTTTTTAGACCCTGAGTTTGCCGAAACTGTTCAGCACGACTTCGTAGAACACTGGCGGATAGGCTGGCTTAGGTTCTTAACGGGAGACGATAAGTCCACGTGGTACTACGTACTAAAGAAAGGCTGGGAAATGCTCTACGTT
>QNYI01000026.1 GCA_003978805.1 Desulfurobacterium sp. | reverse complement strand
TACCCGTTACTGGAGTTATGAGTCACTTCTCCTCTGCAGACTGCGATGAGGAGTTTACCCGCTATCAGTTTCTAAGGTTTAAGGAGTTCGTGGAGAAGATTAAAAGGTTTAAACCAAACGTTGCCGTTCACGTTGACAACAGCGCTGCGGTTCCCAAAAAGTTTGACTCCTTCCTTACCCACTGTCGGGTAGGTCTTGCCCTTTACGGTTCAGTGCCCTATAAAGGTTACGAAGTAAAGCTTCGCCAAGTTATGGAAGTGAAAGCGAAAGTAATAAGCGTTAAGGAGCTCCCTCCCAACTTCCCCGTTTCTTACGCAAAGACCTACAGGACTAAGGGGAGTGAGAAGGTTGCAGTTATAGCCTTCGGTTACGCCGACGGTCTTTTAAGGAGTCTTTCAAATAAGGGTTCTGTTCTTATCAAGGGAAGGCGCTGTCCCGTAAGGGGAAGAATCTGTATGGACATGACTGTTGTCTCTGTTGAAGGCGTTCCCGTTAAAAAGGGAGATACGGCCGTTGTTAGCGGTGAAGGGATAACCTTTGATGAGCTTGCCGAGCTTGCCGGGACGATTCCCTATGAAGTTATGTGCGACATAAGTCCGAGGGTTAAGAGGATTTACAGGTATGAAGAGGTTTAAGGTGTTCGTATTTTCCCTCCCTCCGCCGGATAAGGAGCTCTTAGAGGGAGAACTCTTTTCTTTCGGCTGTCTCGGGATAGAGGAGGTTAATGAAAGAGAGTTTAAGGCTTACTTTCCAGAGGAGATATCCTTGCCTACAGAGGTAGAAGAGAGGGCGGTAAAGGTCTACTTCCTTGAGTCCCGGGACTGGAACGAGGAGTGGAAAAAGCACTTTAAGCCGGTAAGGGTGAGTGAGAGGATTTTCGTTGTTCCCTCTTGGATGAGGGATGAATTTCAAGTCCCCGAAGGGGCACTTGCCATTTACATCTACCCGGGAAAGGCCTTTGGGACTGGGACACACGAGACGACGAAGCTCTCAATGAGGCTAATTGAGGAGGTTTTAAAGCCTAAGGACTCTTTTTTGGACGTTGGAATCGGGAGTGGAATCCTTTCAGTCCTTGCTAAAAAGCTCGGGGCAGGGGAAGTTGTAGGCTGTGACGTTGAGGATGTGAGGGAAGAGGTTGAGCTAAATAGTTCCCTTAACGGCGTTTCCGGAATAGAAGTGATTAAGGGGAGCGTAGATAAAGTTGACGGTAAGTTTGACGTTGTTGTCGCCAATATAGAAAAGCACATCCTTGAACCCCTTTTGCCGTCTATCAAGGAGAGGGCTCTCGGCTGGGTTATCCTCTCGGGGATTTTAAAGGCTCAGAGGGACGGTTTCGTTAACTCTTTAAAGTCCTTAGGTTTCAAAGTAGTGAAAGAGCTGGAGGAAGGAGAATGGACTGCATTCCTGTGCAGAAAGTAGACCTTCACACCCACTCCACCGCTTCAGATGGCTCTTTCTCTCCGTCTGAGATAGTTGAAGAGGCAAAGAGAAAAGGGATTTCCATACTTTCCCTTACAGACCACGATACAACTAACGGAATTTCTGAAGCTATAAATAGAGGAAGGGAGCTCGGCGTTAACGTTATCCCGGGAATAGAGGTAACCGCCGATACTTCCTTTTTGGGAAAGGGAAGGAGAAGGAGGGAGTTCCACATTCTCGGCTACTACTTTGATCCTGAATCTGAGCCTATGAAAGAGCTTACGGAGTTTTTCCATAAATCGCGGGTAAAGAGGAACGAGGAGCTCCTTTACCGCCTTGAGGAGCTCGGCTACGACATCTCCTACTCTGAGATGGTAAGAAGGTGCGGAACTAACTTTGGAAAGCCAAACATAGCCAAGCTTTTAATTGAGAAAGGTTACTTTAGAGATAGGGAAGAGGCGATAGATTTCCTCTCTTCCCTAAAAGTTAGACGGGAGAAGATGGACTACAGGGAGGTTACAAGGCTTATAAGGGAAGCCGGAGGAATAGCCGTAATAGCTCACCCTGTAACCCTCGGCCTTTCCTATAGAGAACTCTTTTGCTTTTTAAAGAAAGCAAGGGAGGAGGGAATCTCAGGCATTGAGGTCTACCACTACAAGCACAAGGCCGAGGACGTTGTTGTATTTAAGGAGATGTGTGAGGAGCTAAACCTTCTTTACACCGGCGGTTCAGACTTTCACGGCGAAAACAAGCCCTGCATAGACCTCGGGTTTTTGAATGTAACGGTTAAAGATGTTAAACTACCCCTTAGGGGAAGCGTTGGGTAGGGAATAATTCCGGGTATGTGGTTAAAGAAATAAGCGATGGAGTTCCTTGTAACTGGAAGTTTAAAGGGAAACGTAGATAGGTTGAAGGGACTCGTAGAGGTTTCAGAGCCGGAGCTCACTTTCGTTTTAGGGCCTCTTGGGTTGGAAAGACCTTTAAAGCTCGGGATAAAGTGGTTTTTTGTTAGGGGACTTTCCGATAGGCTTGACGTCTTGGCAAGGAGCGACGGCGTTGACCTCCTTTCCAGAATTTTCCGTTATAAGACCGGATTTAGCTTTTCCGGGATAAGTGGGGTTTACCACCCTGCCACTATACGTTTTACCCGTGAGGAGTGGATAAAGGCAAGGGGGAAGTTAGACAAGAAGAAGAACAACTACCTCTTTAGAGAGGATGTAGAAGGTCTTCTCGTCCTCTTTAGGAACTCTGGTATTGAAAGGCTTGACTTGCTTTTACTTGCGGACTCTCCTCAAAAAAGCGTCTTTAAAGAGGTTTTAGAAGTAACACGTCCCAGATATGTCCTCTTCCCTTCAAGGGAGTACGTGAAAGAGAAGATGGGAGATACAACTTTCATAGGCCTTGAGGATATTTCCTCCACTAAGGGGAAGTATATAATTCGCCTGTAGTTTGAAATCTTGTTAAAATTGATTCCCATTAAACACAACATCGCAAAGGAGTAACAATGAAGTTTAGGGATTCCTGCGGAGTGGGTTTTATCGCAGATGTAGAAGGAAAGAGCTCCTTTAAAGTGATAGAGAAAGCCCTTGAGGCCGTTTCAAACTTGACCCACCGGGGAGCTACCCTCTCAGACGGAAGGACGGGGGACGGCTCAGGTATCCTCTTTCAGCTTCCTCACCACTTTTTCCTTAAGGAGGCCAAGAGAATAAGGGAAGACTTTGAGGCGGAGAGGGTAGTCGTCGGAACTTTCTTTTTAAGCGGAGACGTTGACAGAGCTCTCAACGTGATAGATGAGGAGTGTAGGAGTTCCTTTGGAGATTGCGTCTTAAGGGAAGTTCCGGTAAATAGAAAAGAGTGCGGTGAAATTGCAAGGAGAGTCCTCCCCGAAATCTATCAGGTGATAGCGCCCTCTACCTTGGATTTACCGCAGGTTTACCTTTTAAGGAGGAAACTTGAGAGGAAGCTGAGGGAGATTTCTCCGGAAAACTACGTCGTTTCTCTTTCTGACACCTTAGTTGTCTACAAGGGGATGCTCCTTGCTCCAGACCTTAAGAAGTTCTACTTAGACCTACAGGAGGAGAGCTTAGAGAGCTCCTTTGTCCTATTCCATCAGAGGTATTCAACCAATACAAACCCTAAGTGGTCTCTGGCACAGCCTTTAAGGCTCATAGCCCACAACGGTGAAATAAATACGATAACTGCCAACAGGAACTTCATGAAGGTTCTGGAGCCGATTTTGGAGTCTCCGACCTTTGGAAAGAGGATAAAAGAGGTCCTACCCTTAGTTGAAGGCGGAGAAAGCGACTCTGCCTCCCTTGACAAGGTCTTTGAGCTCATGGTCGTTGCCGGTATAGACCCTGTGGTTGCCATTAACGTTCTGATACCGCCGGCGTGGGAGCTCCTTGAAGGAATCTCTGAAGATGTTAAGGCCTTTTTCCAGTACGCAAGTTTCCTGATGAAGCCTTGGGACGGTCCTGCAGCCGTTGTTTTTACCGACGGTAGAGTTGTCGGCGGAAAGCTTGACAGGAACGGTCTGAGGCCGGCAAGGTACATCATTACTGAGTCCGGCGAGGTCATTTTCGGCTCAGAAGTCGGGATGACGGATGTCACCTTTGGGGAGGTATTAGAGTCGGGAAGGCTTATGCCCGGCGAGACCCTCCTCGTTGACCCTCAGGAGAAAAAGGTTGAAAAGGGAAGGGAGATCCTTGAGAGGATAGCTTCCGAGTTTAGCTTGGAGAGGGAAGTAAGGAGGAAGCTTTACAGGCTCAAGAAGCTTAAAAAGGTGGAGCCGAAGCCTTCAGAAGATATGGTCAAAAAGCTTGTAAGTTTTTGCTACTCAAGGGAGGAGCTTGAAGAGGTCGTTGAATATATGGCCGAGATGGGTAAAGAGCCGGTCTTTTCAATGGGAGATGATACTCCCATTCCCAACCTCCTTGATAGGCCTTACCTTCTCTTTAGACACTTCAAGCAACGTTTTGCTCAGGTTACGAACCCACCTATTGACCCAATAAGGGAAAAGGCTGTGATGTCCCTCTCTTTACGGCTCGGCGCAAAAGTGAACTTTTTAGAGCTCCCCCGGGAGCTCCCCCGCCGAATAGAGGTAGATTCTCCCCTGCTGACTCCCTCTGAGCTTGAAGAGATAAAGAGTGCCGGTTTCCTCAAGGTAAGAACCTTCCCGATGGAGTTTAAGAGCTCGCTGAGAGAAGGTATTGACGAGCTCTTCTTAAAAGTTGAAAAGGCCATAGAGGAAGAAGGAGTTGAAAGACTTTCAAAACCTGCTTCAAGTTTAGTATCAACCGGATCTAGAATATTATTCCCATTAGTTGTTCTTTTGGGAGTGTACGTATTTATTCACGGACATTTAACGCCAGGTGGAGGTTTTCAAGGAGGTGCTATCATAGCAACAGGTTTTTTGTTAATGTTGATGACTTATAAACGATTTAACACCAATCATAACGTAATGGTTTGGTTAGAAAGTATAGCAGGTTTAGCATTTGTAGGCATTGGACTATTTGGTTTGTTCAAATATGGTTCTTTCTTACAAAATGTAGGCTGGACAGGTAACCTAAACGATTTGGTTAGTGGTGGATTGATTCCACTAATCTACATTTTTATTGGTATTAAAGTAGCAACAGAATTGACCAATGTCCTTGACATATTATTAAAAATCAAACCGAGACAAAAAAACTAATTATTATATAAGTTTGTAGAAATACTATAAAGATTATGAACGAATTTAACGACATTTTTATTAAATATAAAGACCTGATTACAATTGCAGTCTATGGTTCGGCAATCATGCTGATAATTATAGGACTATATGCTGCTTTACTAAAAAAACATTTGGTCAAAATTGTAATTGGCTTA
>QNYI01000126.1 GCA_003978805.1 Desulfurobacterium sp. | reverse complement strand
GATTGCCACGGTTTCCGTCTGAAACGGCGTCGGGAATCGTGGCAATTTTTTATTTTTGGAAAAAGGAGAAGACGATGGAGTTTAGGTTTGAACAGCTTGATCCGAAGGTTCAGAAATCCTTGGAAGAGATGGGTTTTGAGGAGCCAACTCCTATACAGAAGGAGGCCATTCCTTTAGCCCTTGAAGGGTACGATATTGTAGGTCAGGCACAGACGGGAACGGGGAAAACAGCAGCCTTTGGGATACCTTTAGTTGAGAGGATTGGCAGTAGAGAGAGGGGAGTTAAGGCTATAGTCCTTACTCCTACGAGGGAGCTGGCCATTCAGGTAGCTCACGAGATATCTCTCATCGGTAAGAACAAGGGGGTCTCGGCCTATCCTATTTACGGCGGGGTTTCCATAGAGAGGCAGGTAAACATACTAAAGCGTGGGAGAAATCAAATAGTTGTCGGAACGCCGGGAAGAGTTAAGGACCTGATAAATAGGGGTGTCCTTAGGCTGGATAGGGTGAGGTTCGCCGTCCTTGATGAGGCGGATCAGATGCTTGATATGGGGTTCATAGAGGACATAGAGGAGATACTTTCAAGGACGCCGAGAGAGAAGCAAACGATGCTATTCTCTGCTACTATGCCTTACGAGATAAGGAAGCTCATAGACAACTACCTAAGGCCCGGGTATAAAACCGTTAAGGTCGGGAAACAGCTTATTACTCCGAAGGTGCGCCAGAGGTTAATATTTGTAAAGAGCGAGGACAGGCTTAAGGCCCTTGAAAAGCTCTTAAAGGAGTACAGGGAAACGGCAACCATCGTATTTGTTAAGACGAAGCGGGATGCGGCTGAAGTTGAGAGGGAGCTCCAAAGGAGAGGTGTAGACGCAAAGGCTATCCACGGGGATCTCTCTCAGAGACAGAGAGAAAGCGTAATGAAGGCCTTTAGGAACGGTAGAGTGAGAGTTCTTGTTGCTACCGATGTTGCGGCAAGGGGTATAGACGTTAAAGGTGTCGGGCTTGTCATTAATTATGAACTCCCGGAAAACCCGGAAAGTTACGTTCACAGGATAGGCAGAACCGGAAGGGCAGGTAGAGAGGGGCTTGCGATTAGTCTCCTTACAGAGAGCGAGAAGAGAAGGCTCTACAGGATAAAGGGGCTTAGGGGAGTTCGTTGGGAAAGGTTTAGTCCGAACGACCTGAAAGAGCTAAAGGAGGAGCTCCTTCGTGCCGATATGGACAAAGTTCCTGAAAGGGTTAAAAGGTTCGCCAAGGAACTCCTTAAAGAGAGAAACCCGGAAGAACTTGTAGCCATCCTCTTAAGGAAACTTATGGCCTGAGCTGTTTCTGGCTCAGGTTTCCTATTTCCCTAAACTTCCTGTACCTCTGTTCTACCAGCTCTTCAGGTCTTAAAGCTAAAAGTTCTTCTAAGTGTTTCCTAAGGTAAGTTCTAAAGTTTGCAAAGGTAGTTTTCCAATCCCTGTGAGCACCTTCTAAGGGTTCGGGGATTACGTCGTCTACTATCTTGAGTTGTAACAAGTCCCTTGCCGTTAGCTTTAAAGCTTCTGCCGCTTCTTTGACCTTCTCTTGTGACTGCCACAGAATTGCTGCACACCCTTCGGGGGAGATGACGGAGTAAACGGCGTTTTCAAGCATGAGGAGCCTGTTGGCAACGCTTATTGCGAGAGCTCCCCCCGACCCGCCTTCACCTATCACGATACTGATTATCGGAACTTTCAGCTTTGCCATCTCGTAGAGGTTCCTCGCTATTGCTTCGGACTGGCCGTGCTCTTCGGCCTCTATTCCCGGAAAAGCTCCCGGGGTGTCAACCAAAGTGATTATGGGTTTTCCTACCTTCTCTGCCAGTTTCATAACCCTAAGCGCTTTCCTGTAGTCCTCGGGAACGGGCATCCCGAAGTTCCTTGCAATTTTCTCTTTTGTATCCCTCCCTTTCTCCTGAGCTATGATACACACAGGACGGCCTTCAAACTTCCCAAAGCCGACGATGATTGCTTTGCCGTCGCCACAGTGTCTATCGCCGTGGAGCTCTACAAAGTCGGTAAAGACGTTCCTTATGAAATCAAGGGAGTGAGGACGGTCGGGATGGCGGGCTATCTGCACCCTGTCCCAAGCCGATAAATTCTCGTAGAACTCCTTTATCTTCTTACGGAACTTCTTCTCTATCTCCTCAATTACTGCCGGTTCAAACTTCCCCATAGACTTGAGTTCCTCAATCTTTCTTCTTAGTCTATCAACCTGCCTTTCAAATTCAAAAAGTCCGGCCATGGCTCAAACCTCAGTTAACGCTTATTCTCTCCGGCGGTAGTATCTTTTTGAGCTCTTTAAGAACCTCTGCACTAACGGGTAGAGAGTAGTCAGGGTGAAGTTGCAATTTTACAAAACAGTCCTTTAGCTTTGCCTCTATGATGACTGGTTTTCCGTTGGGAGCTCTGTGTTCCTCTATGAAACCTTTTAACTTCTCAAGGAACTCGTCGGTTATCTCTTCGTCGTAGAGCCTAATGGTTATCTCCCTTACAGCATCAAAGACCTTCTCGTTGAGGGTCGTAATGTCCCTTGCGATTATGGAACTTGACTCATCCTCTTCCCTAACCTCTCCCTCTACCACGACCACGTTACCTTCTGTAAGGAGCTCCATCTTTTCCCTGTAGACGTTGGGGAAGACCAAAAGGTTAACCGTTCCGTCAAGGTCTGAGAGCTCCACGTTTGCCCAGAGATCTCCCCTCTGGGTTCTCTTTACCTTTACCTCGGTTATTGCACCGACCAGCTTTACCTCTTGGCCGTCCTTCCACTCCTCCTTCTCGGCAGTTGAGTTAAAGCTAAAGCTGATAAGGTCTTTATATTCAAGAAGAGGGTGACCTGAAAGGTAAAAGCCTATCGCCTGCCTTTCGTACTCAAGTTTAACCCTTTCGTTCCACTCAGGGATATCGGGAATTTCCCTGTTTACCACCGGGGTCTCACTGCCGAAGAGGCTCATGAGGCCTTTGCTCTTTGATTTCTGGAGACTCTGAGCGACCGACATAGCCTTGTCAAGAACTGCCATGTTGGCAGCTCTTGAGATACCGGTTGAGTCAAAAGCTCCGGCCTTAATGAGAGACTCAATCACTTTTCTGTTAACGATTTTCAGGTCAACTCTCTCGCAGAAATCGTAGATATCTTTAAACTCTCCTCCGCTCTTTCTTACCTCTGCAATGTGACGGGCAGCTTTCTCCCCGACCCCTTTTATCCCTGCAAGCCCGAACCTTATACCTTCTCCCTCTATAGAGAAGAAGGCATCGCTTTTGTTTACATCGGGAGGGAACACCGGAATACCGTTCTCGTGGCAGTCCTTCATAAACTTCACGATCTCATCGGTCTTATCAAAGTCAAGGGACATCATTGTTGCCATTAGTTCTTTCGGGTAGTGGGCTTTAAGGTAAGCCGTTACGTAGGCCAGAAAGCCGTAGGCTGCCGAGTGGGACTTGTTGAAACCGTATTCAGCAAACTTTGCTATGTCGTCAAAGAGTTTCTCAATTTTCTCCCTCGGGTAACCCCTCTCAACGGCACGGCTGATAAAGATGCTCCTCTGCTCCTCCATTATCTCCTTTTTCTTCTTACCCATTGCACGGCGGAGGAGGTCGGCCTCTCCGAGGGTGTAGCCGGCCAAGATGTTGGCTATCTGCATTATTTGTTCTTGGTATATGAAGAGACCGTACGTTTCTTTAAGTACCGGCTCAAGCTCAGGGAAGATGTAGTCAACCTCTTCCTGACCGTGTTTACGCCTGATGTAGCTTTCGGCCATTCCCGAGTTTAGTGGCCCCGGACGGTAAAGGGCGACTAAGGCTATGATATCCTCAAAGACTGAAGGTTTTAACCTCTTCATGAGGTTTCTCATTCCCCTTGATTCAAGCTGAAAGACACCTATTGTGTTCCCTTCCTGCAGGAGCTTAAAGGTTTTCTCGTCGTCAAGGGGAATTTTCGTAGGCTCAATCTTTATCCCGTGGCGTTTTTCTATGAGCTTTATCGTCCTGTCTATGATGGTCAGCGTCTTAAGCCCTAAGAAGTCCATCTTCAGGAGGCCTAAGGCCTCAATCTGTCCCATGTCGTACTGGGTCGTTACGTCACCGTCCTTACTGCGGGCTAAAGGAATGAAGTTTGTGAGGGTTTCGGGAGCGATAACTACGCCGGCTGCGTGAACTCCCGTCTGTCTTGTAAGTCCTTGAAGCTTTTTGGCGATGTCCATTAACCTTCCGATGGTTTCATCCTTTTCTGCCAGCTCCCTTATCTCTGGAGCTTTTTCAAGGACTTCCTCTACCGAAGAGGCATCGGAGGGAATAAGTTTTGCGAACTTGTCTATCTCCTTAGGGGGTATTCCGAGAACCCTTGCTACGTCTCTAATGACCATCTTTGTTTTTAGCGTTCCAAAGGTTATTATCTGACAGACTTTGTCCTCCCCGTACTTTTCGCGGACGTACTGGATGACCCTGTCCCTTCCCTCTTGGCATATGTCAACGTCAATGTCCGGCATCGTTACCCTTTCTGGGTTTAGGAAACGTTCAAAGAGGAGGTTGAACTTTAGCGGGTCTATGTCGGTTATGCCGATTGCGTAGGCAACGAGTGAGCCTGCAGCTGAACCCCTGCCGGGTCCAACTGGAATTCCGTTCTTCTTTGCCCAGTTGATAAAGTCCCAAACTATCAGGAAGTAGCCGGGGAATCCCATATCTGAGATGATTTTTAGCTCGTGTTCAAGGCGCTCGTAGTACTTCCTCTTCGTTTCTCCGTCGTTTATTCCCTGCTCCTTGAACCTTCTCTCAAGCCCCTTAACGGCGAGCTCCCTTAGGAAGGAGTCGTAAGTGTAGCCTTCGGGAACTTCGTACTTTGGTAAGAGGTATTCAGAGGACTCAAAAGGCGCTAAGGTGTCGTCTATTTTCTCTGCCACCTTTAGGGTGTTGAATACTGCGTGGGGTATCTCCTTAAAGACTTCAAGCATTTCAAGGGCGTTTTTAAAGTAGAACTCCCGGGAGGGGAAGCGCATTCTCTTTTCGTCTGAGAGCTTTTTACCGGTCTGGAGGCAGAGGAGAACGTCGTGGGCTTCCCAGTCTTCGCTGTTAAGGTAGTGGGCGTCGTTCGTTGCTACAAGCTCTACGTCAAGTTTTTTAGAGAGCTCCACCAAGAACCTGTTTGCCCTTTCCTGTTCCTTCATACCGTGGTATTGGACTTCAAGGTAGAAGTCATCGCCGAAGAGCTCCTTGTACCACTTTGCCGCCTTTATCGCCTCTTCTTCCCTTCCCATTAAGTAGAGGAGCGGAATCTCCCCTTGAATGCAGGCAGAAAGGGCTATCAGTCCTTCGCTGT
>QNYI01000059.1 GCA_003978805.1 Desulfurobacterium sp. | reverse complement strand
AAACCTTAGGACGAAGGAGTCTATGGTTTCAACTTTCTCGTCGTCTTTGAGGAAATCGGGGGAGAGCTCCCCCCAAGACTCAATTTTTTCCTTAGCGTATAGAAGTCTCTGCAGGTGTTTGTCTATTTCCCATAGGATAAGTTTTAGGTCTTTCAAATTTCTACCCCTTTCTCTCTTGCTTCAAGGCAGATGGGCTTTTGACAGTCCGGGGTAGCAACAATTAGGTCTATCTTCTGCTCACCAATTTGCTCTTTTAGCTCTACCAGAAATTCAACCTTCTTTGAGGTTACATTTTTAATCTCCGGAACCTCAATAAAAATGTCTATGTCTCCTCCTTTAAGCTCAAGGTTGGTTCTTGAGCCGAAAATGAAGACCCTGCACTTTTCTCCGAATACCTTGGTAGCAATTTCCTTGATTGCTCTGATTTCGGAATCTTCTAACCTTAACTTCTTCACGGAAAGTTCCTTTAGTAAATTGGCGTTAGCCAGTGGGCGTATTTCTCGTTCTCTCCCTTAACAATTGAGAAGTAAACCTCCTGAAGCCTCTTTGTTACCTTTCCTATTTCGCCGTTTCCGATTGTTACGTGGTCTATCTGGACAACGGGAGCTACCTGAGCTGCCGTTCCTGTAAAGAAGACTTCATCTGCAACGTAGAGCTCGCTCCTTAAAATTGGCCTTTCTTCAACTTCTATGCCGAGTTCGTTTTTGGCGATTTCAATGACTGCGTTCCTCGTAATTCCTTCAAGGATGTTGCTTGAAGAAGGCGGAGTTATGAGCTTTCCGTTCCTAACGATGAATAAGTTCTCCCCACTTCCTTCCGCTACGGTTCCGTCTGGGTTGAGCATTATGGCTTCATCGTAGCCGTTTAAGAGGGCTTCTGTCTTAGCAAATGCACTGTTTACGTAAGCACCGGCCACCTTACAGCGGGCTGGAATCATCGCATCGTTTATCCTGTGCCACGAAGAGGTCTTGGCCTTAAGGCCCTTTGAGAGATCAAGGTAGTCTCCTAAGGGGAGGGTGTATATTGCGAGCTCTGTCCTGTAGTCTATCAGTTTGGGAGAAATCTTAAGGTCTGCAAAGTAAGCGATGGGTCTTATGTAAGTGTCTTCCCTGTGCTGGCAGAGCCTTAGGAGCTCCACCGTTATCTCTGTAAGTTCTTCTGCACTTTTATCAACCTGAAGGTTTAGGATTTTGCAGTTTCTTAACATCCTCTCGTAGTGTTCCTTTACAAAGAGACCGAAAAGCTGTTTTTTATCTTCGTTCCAGTAAGCCCTTATTCCTTCAAAGACTGCAGTTCCGTAGTGGAAAGAGTTGGTCTGTATGTTTATGTTTGCTTCTTCAATTGGAACGAATTTACCTTCAAAGTATGCGTATCTCCTGCTCATAGGTTTCCTCCGACCTTTAATCTTCTGCGGTGGATGAGAATTAGCGTTCCTACCGCCACCATTATTATACTTATCGCTTGGTTGTTGCTAAATAGTCCTAAGAGCTCTTTCGGCGTTGCTCTTAAGAACTCTATGAAAAATCGGAAGGTTCCGTAAAGAGTAAGGTAAAAGCCGAAAGTTTCCCCGGGAGCTCTCCTCTTTTTGTATAGAAGGTAGAGGAGGCCGGCAATTGCAAAGTTTGCGGCTGCTGAAAGGGGTTGGGTCGGGCACAAAGGGATGCCTAAGGGGGCTGCTGAATGGGGGTCTTTAAAGACGATTGAAAAGGGTGAGTGGCAGACCTTTCCGTAACAGCACCCTGCCATGGTGCAACCGATACGGCCAAAGCCAAGGCCGACGGAGAGGGGAATGGAGACTATATCTGCAAACTTCCAAAAGGGGATGTTCCTCTTTTTTATGAAGTAAACGGCGGTGAGAGCTCCAAAGAGAACTCCCCCGTACCAGACGAGTCCCCCTTCCCAAAAGAAAAAGAGCCTGTACCAAGGGGTTAGGTACTCGGGGTTGTAGAGGAAGAAAAAGACCCTTGCGCCTACTACTCCGGCTAAGACCGTCCAAAATGCCGTGTCTGCAACGTCTTTCGTGTTGAGTCCCTCTCTTTCGGCAAGTTTCATTAAGATTAAAGAGCCGAATAGAATTCCGAGGGCGGCCATTACTCCGTAGGTATAAACCGTTATAGGGCCGATTTTAAAGAGTATCGGGTGCATTTACTCCTCCTTATCCTTTAATCAGGCCGATTATAGGGTCTTTTCTTACAAGAAGGGTTACTGCGTAAAGTATTACAGCTACAGAAATTGTAAGGATAATAGACGCGACTTTTAAAGGGAGTCCACTAAAAGAAAAGTAGGTAAACGTTCCTACTACCGAAACTATTGCAACTGGAACTGAGGAGGTCGTATAGCTCAGAGCTCTTTTTATAAGTTCTCCCTTCACAGAAATTCCGTACCTTTTTTCAAGCTCTTTTACGAGGACTAACGTGTTTAAGAAGGAGGTCAAGCTCGTTCCGAGGGCAAGTCCGGGAGCTCCGAGTCCAAGGACAAAGCAGAAAAGTAAGTTTGCGAGGAAGTTAAAGATGAGGGTTACGGCAGAGACGGTCACCGGAAAGCGGAACTCACCTAAGGAGTAGTAGGCGTTTGTGATAATCTTTTCTACGGAGAAGAAGAAAAGTCCGACAGAGTAGCCTACGAGGACAGCGTAGGTTCCAGAGAGGTCTGAGTCTTTAAAGCTTCCGTGGTTAAAGACGATGTCCACTACTGGCTTTCCGAAAAAGATAAGTCCAAAACTTGCCGGTATGACAACTGCTGAGCATAGGGCAAGTCCTAAGAGGAGTTCCTCCTTGAAGCTCTTTTTGGAGCTCTTGGCAAGCCTTGGAAGTAGAACTTGGGAAAGGCCAACTGCAAACATCCCGAGGGGAAGCTGAACGAACCTGTTGGCGTAGTAGAGGTAGGAGATAGCGCCGGAGGGGAGGAAGGAGGCAAGAACCGTATCTATCAGCATTGAGAACTGCCTTACGGCAAAGCCGAATATTCCGGGAACGGTGTTTTTCAGGGTTTTCTTTACGTCCTCTGAAAAGCCAAGTAAAGGTTTTATCTGGAAGTTTAGCCTCTTTAAGAAGACGATCTGGAGTAGAACCTGGAGAGTTCCGCCTACTACGACGCCTACGGCAAGGGCTTCTACCGAGAGCTCCCTGTGGAGAAGGAGAGCAAAGACTATAAGGCTTATGTTAAAGAAAGCCGTTGAAAAGGCAGGAGCAAAGAAGTGTTCAAGGCCGTTGAGAACCCCTCCGAAGAAGGCGACGAGGCTTACTAAGAATATGTACGGGAACATCTCCCTTAAAAGCTTTACCGTTAGCTGGAAGTATTTTTCCGGAAGTCCCGGGGCAACCAGCTTGATAATGAGGGGGGAGAGGATTTCTCCGAGAACTACGGTTATTGATAGGGAGAGGAGGAGGACTGTAAAGAACTCTCCGGCAAACCTCTTCGCTTCCTCCCTTGATACGTTCAGCTTCTTGGAGAAGGCAGGGGTAAAGGCGGAGCTAAAGGCTCCCTCGGCGAATATTCTCCTTAAAAGGTTGGGAATCCTGAAGGCAACGAAGAAGGCGTCCGTTAGGCTTGTGGCGCCAAAGAGAGAAGCAATCGTAACGTCCCGAGCGAGTCCTAAAACTCTGCTTCCCAAGATGGACAGTGATACAATAAAGGACGATTTAACTACTGATTTAGCCATAGTAGGGGAATTATAGTGAAAGTCTGCATTATTGGCGCAGGCGTTGTCGGCAGTTACCTTGCAAAGAAACTTTCCCGTGAAGACCACGAGATAGCTATTGTTGATATAAATGCCGATAAGGCTTCTCAGCTTGCCTACGGTTACGATGTCTTGAGTGTTAACTGTGACGCCCTTAGCGTTAACTGTTTGAAAAAAGTGGAGTCTTTTGAGCTGTTTGTCGTCGTGACGGAAAGTGACGAGAAGAACATTGCTATAGCTACGCTCCTTAGGGGTATTTTCGGTAAAGAGAGAGTAATAGTTAGGGTCAGCAACAAGGCCTTCTCCTCCCCTCCGGTTAAGGAGTTCTTGGGCTGTGAGGTTGTGAATATTCTCTCTGAAACTGTTCAGACCGTTCTCTCCCAGATTAAGTATCCCTTTGCCCACGGAGCCATTAGGCTTGAAAGTGAGGGAATAGTTATTCTTAAATACCTCGTAGGCCTTGAGGATTTCGTTGCCGGTAAGAGGATATCGGAGCTTAAAAGCGTAAGGGAAAAGGTTGACTTTACAATTGTTGCCCTTGAGAGGGAGGGTAAAGTTCTTATCCCGAAAGGGGAGAACTTTATCTTCCCGGGGGATAGAATCTACATAGCCGTTAAGGAGGACAGGGTCTCGGAGCTCGTTGGAGCTCTGGGAATCCGTTTTGAGCCGGTTAAAACCGTCTTTGTCCTCGGTTACTCAAAGTTTACTGAGGAGCTCCTTTCAGTCCTTTCCGACTTTAAGGGAATAAAGGTAAAGTTCTTCTCCCCGGATAAAGGTATCTGTGAGAACATTTCAGGTAGGTTTCCCAGCGTAGACGTTTTTCACGGGGAGTTTACAGAGGTGGAGCTCTTAAAAGAGGAGGGTATCGGGAGTTCAGACCTTACAATTTCTCTGAGTGATGATGAGGAGACTAACATCCTTGCCAGTATCTTGGCGAAGAAGCTGGGGACAAAAAAGGTTTGCACCTTAATCCTTCACCCTGAGTATGAGAACATCGTTGAATCCATAGGTATTGACGTTCCCCTCATTCCGAGGAAACTCCTTGCTTCAAGAGTTTACAGACAGCTCAGTCGGAAAGGTTTCCTTGAAGTCTTTGAACTTTCGGACAGCCTTGAAGTTGTGGAAACTACCGTGCCGGAGGCCTACTCAGGGAAAACGATTTCAGAGCTCAAAAACAGAACTTTCGGCCTGATAGTAGCCGTTAAGAGAGGAAAAGAGACTAAGCTTGCCAAGGGAAATACAGTTTTACTCTCAGGGGACACGATAATCTGCATAGAGAAGAGGAAATGAGGTTACAGGTCGTTTTCCGTCACGTTACCTTTCTCCTTTTTATTCTATCCATCTCCTTTCTCTTTCCGGCGCTTTACTCTCTCTGGGTTCACGATGGACTCTTTTTAAGTTTCCTCTATCCCCTTTTCCTTGCCTTTTCCCTTTTCCTCTTAGGGATTCAGTTTGAAAATCAAGAGCCGAACGTTAAAGAGGCGATTTTAGTCGTTGTTCTTACTTGGTTTCTCTTTCCTGCCCTATCTGCTCTCTTCTATATAGAGAGCGGAGCCATTAGCCACTTTGCCGACGCTTACTTTGAGTCTGTGTCCGGCTTTACTACTACCGGTGCTTCAGTCCTCTCTGACGTTGAGTCTCTACCCAAGAGCGTTCTTCTGTGGCGTTCAACGACCCACTGGATAGGGGGAGTTGGTTTTGTCGTCTTTTCCCTCTCTCTCCTCCCTGCCCTCG
>QNYI01000134.1 GCA_003978805.1 Desulfurobacterium sp. | reverse complement strand
AGCATATGGGACTTCCTTTTTCAAGGCTTGAAAACGGGAAGATAGCCCAGAGACCCTTTGGGGGAGCTTCTTTCCCGAGAACCTGCTACGCAGCCGACAAGACCGGTCACGTGATGCTTCAGACTCTCTACGAGCAGTGTATTAAGAACGGCGTTGAGTTCTTAAACGAGTGGTTTGCTCTTTCTCTCGTCCACAACGGTGAGAGAATTGCCGGGATTGTAGCTTTAGACCTAAGAACGGGAAAGATTGAGGGAATTAGGGCAAAGGCTGTTATTCTTGCTACCGGTGGACACGCAAGGATTTACTGGAAGAGGACTTCAAACGCCCTCGGCAACACGGGTGATGGCCCGGCAATGGCTTTAAGGGCGGGTGTTCCCTTAAAGGATATGGAGTTCGTTCAGTTCCACCCAACTGGTCTAAGGAGAACGGGGATTCTCGTTACTGAAGGTGCAAGGGGTGAGGGGGGATACCTGATAAATAGGAATGGTGAAAGGTTTATGAAGAAATACGCTCCCGAGAAGATGGAGCTTGCTCCGAGGGATCTTGTCTCCCGTGCAATAGAGACAGAAATCCTTGAAGGAAGGGGATTTAGGGACTCTGAAGGCAACGAGTTTGTTTACCTTGACTTGAGGCACTTGGGGAGGAAGAAGATCTTAGAGAGACTTCCCCAGATTAGGGAGCTCGCGATTGATTTTGAAGGCGTTGACCCAATTGAAGAACCCATTCCGGTTAGACCGACGGCTCACTACTCAATGGGTGGAATAGATACGGATATACACGGCAGAACAAGGATTAAAGGTCTTTACGCTGCAGGTGAATGTGGATGCGTTTCTGTTCACGGCGCTAACAGGCTGGGAGGGAACTCACTCCTTGACATAGTAGTCTTTGGAAAGCTGGCAGGGAAAGATGCCGTCAACTACGTATCCGAAGTTTCGCTCCTTCCGTTTGAAGAGTCTGCCGTTAAGGAACAGGAAGAGAGGATACGTTCTCTCTTCAACAACGACGGCTCTGAAAAGCTTGCAAGTCTTCGGAACGAGCTCAGCGACGTGATGACTTACGGAGCCGGTATCTTCAGGGAAGAGAAGAAGATGAAGGAAGCCCTTGAAAAGGTCAGGGAGATTAAGGAGAGGGCTAAGAAGATTAAGGTCTACGATACGGATATGACCTTTAACACTAACCTCCAGCAGACCTTAGAGTTCCTCAACATGGTTGAGGTGGCCGAAACGATAGTTCTCGGAGCTCTTGAAAGGAAAGAGAGCCGTGGAGCTCACTTCAGGCTTGACTACCCCAAGAGGGACGACGATAACTTCCTCAAACACTCCATAATTGAAAGGGGAGACGACGGGGAGCTTAAGGTAAGCTGGAAGCCTGTCAAGATAACGAAGTTCCAGCCTGAGGAGAGGAAGTACTAACGCGGAGGTAGAGATGGAAAAAAGAAAAGTCACTTTCAGGATAAGAAGGTTCAACCCTAAGAAGGATTCTCAGCCTTACTATCAGGAGTATGAAATAGAAGTAGTAAAGGGAATGACTATTTTAGAGGCCCTCCAGTTTATAAAGGACAACTTAGACCCTACTCTCTCTTTCAGGGCTTTCTGTAGGAGTGCCATTTGTGGCTCCTGCTCTGTGAAGATTAACGGCTACCCCAAGCTTGCGTGTAAAACACAGGTTTTTAGGGAGTTGGACGTTTACGGAACAGACACTCTTACGATAGAACCTATTGATAACATGGAAGTAATAAGGGATTTAATCGTTGACTGGGACGTCGCCATTAAGAAGATGGAGAAAATGAGACCTTACCTTATCCCGGATCGTGAGGTTGTTCCCGATACCCTTGATGAGGAGTGTAGGGTTTACCCTGAGGAGCTTAAGAAGTTTGACAGGTTTACCGACTGTATCCTCTGTACGACCTGTTACTCTGCTTGCGGGATAGTAAAAGTTGACGATAACTACGCAGGACCTTTCCCCCTTGCGAGGGTCTACAGGTTTGCCGTAGACCCGAGGGATGCGCTTAAGAAGGAGAGGGCAAAGATAGGTTATACCTTTGACATGTGGAACTGCGTTAGGTGTGAGAAGTGTGCGGACGTCTGTCCAAAGCACGTAGCCCCCGTTAACGGTATAATGAAATTGAGGGGTCTCTCAATAGAAGTCGGCCTCAAGAACAATCCCGGCGCAAGACACGTTACTGCCTTCTACAAATCCCTCTTTGAGTCTGGAATGCTCAACGAAGTTCTCTTACCCCTCAGAACGAAGGGTATTAAAGGAATTCTTGAAAACCTGCCTATGGGTATAAAGATGATACTCAAAGGGAAGGCTCACTCCCCCATCCTAAAACCTATTGCCGAGCATGAAGGCCTTCGCAAGGTAATGAAAGCCGCTATGGAGGTTGAGTAATGGGAAAGTACGCCTTTTATCCGGGATGTGCAGCTAAGGGAGCGTCTAAGGAGCTCTACGAAGCAACAGTTGCAGTTGCGAGGGAACTCGGAATTGACATGGTTGAACTTCCGCAGTTTAGCTGTTGTGGAGCGGGGGTTCTTGAAGAGGTAAAAGACGTCCTTGACATAGCTGTTAACGCAAGGAACTTAGCTTATGCTGAAAAGGAAGGAAGGGATATCGTTACGGTATGTAGCACCTGTCTCCTCGTTTTAAGGAGCGCCAAGTACCACCTTGACAACGACGATGACTTGAAGGAGAAAGTAAACGAGATACTTGCCGAGGTCGGCCTTGAGTATAAAGGAACGGTTGACGTTAAACACTTCCACTGGGTTCTCCTTGAAGAGTTCGGGGAGGAAGGACTCAGGGAGAGAGTTAAGAGTCCTTTAGAAGGGCTTAAAGTCTATCCCTTCTACGGCTGTCATACGATAAGGCCGAAGGACATCATCGGTTATGAACCTTCAGAGAACCCTCAGTCCCTTGAAAAAATTGTAAGGGCCCTCGGCGCGACTCCCGTTTCTGGCGTTAGAAGGCTTGAGTGTTGCGGTTTTCACGCCTTCTGGCCTGCACCGCAGATTTCAATGAAACTAACGGGGTTAAACCTTAAGGATGCAAAGGATAGCGGTGCAGACTGCGTAGTAACTCCGTGCCCACTGTGCCACATGAACCTTGATGCGAATCAGGGGAGAGCTCTAAGGGCAATCGGCGAGAACTTCCAGATCCCTGTCCTCCACGTTCCCCAGCTTGTCGGCCTTGCCCTCGGAATAGAGCCGAAAGAGCTCGGTCTCCACAGGAACTTTGTATCTTTTAGCCTTGTGTAGGGAGAGGTAGAGTCAATGCCGATTCTTTTAAACGGTGTTTTTGAAGGGAAGAGGCTTAACAGGGAACTGAAACACTTAGGGCTTAGGAAGCACGATATCAGTAAGGTTTACGTTGCAAACGGTCAGACCCTTGTCTACTTAAAGGACGAGTCCCTCTGTAGACTCTTTGAGGGGATGGTTCCCGATGAGGAAACGGTAAGGGAAATCGTTACGGTTCACAACTACGTTGAGAAGTTTAAGCTGTTAATTGACGTTGAAAGGCTTGCAGAGATAGAAGCCCAGGAGGAGGAGATAAGGAAGCTTTCTGGAAGGGAGAGGGAACTCCTCGGGCACGCCGTCCTTGACCTTAAGGGAACGAAAGCGGGGACGAAGTTCCACCTCCACCTTGTTAGGTTCTGGAGGGAAAAGCCCATAGAGACAGAAATTGCCGTCGGCGACGTTGTCTTAGTCAGCAAGGGGAATCCGCTAAAGAGCGACCTATTGGGAACCGTTACGAGGATTACGGAGAAAACGATTACCGTAGCCTTTGAGAACAGGCCTCCCAACTGGGTATACAGGAAAGGTGTCAGGGTTGACCTCTACATTAACGACGTGACCTTTAAGAGGATGGAGGAGAACTTAGAGGAGCTCCGCCACGCAGTCGGAAGGCAGAGGGAAATAAGGAACATCATTTTGGGACTTAAGGAACCTGAGCCTGCAGAGGAGGTAGAGTTTGAGCTCGTTGATAAAAGGTTAAATGAAACTCAGGTTAAGGCTGTAAAGAGAGCTCTCGGCGCAAAGGACTTCTACCTAATTCACGGCCCCCCGGGAACGGGTAAAACGAGCACCTTAACGGAGCTCATCGTCCAGCTTGTAAAACAGGGTAAGAAAGTCCTTGCAACGGCAGATTCAAACATAGCGGCAGACAACATCCTCTTAAACCTTTCTAAATACCCGGAGCTCAAGCTCGTCCGCATTGGCCACCCTGCGAGGGTTCTTGAGGAGCTTGAAAGGTACTCAATCTTTGCCCTCTTTGAAGAGCACGAAAAGGCCGCCAAGGTAAGGGAGGGGTGGGATAGGGTAAGGGAGCTGATAGAGAAGAGAGACCAGTACAAAAAGCCCGTTCCCCAGCTTAGAAGGGGAATGAGCGATGATGAGATAGTCTACTTTGGCAGGAAGGGTAAGAGCTTTAGGGGAGTTCCCAAAAAGACACTCCGCTCAATGGCAAACTGGATTCTCACAAACTACGAGATTGACGTTAGGATTAAAGCCCTTAAGGAGATGGAGAGCATTATCTTCAGGGAGATAATTACCGAGGCCGACGTTGTCGTTTCAACGAACTCAATGGTGAAGTCGGAGCTCCTTGAAGGTTTTCACTTTGACGTTGCGGTTATAGACGAAGGAAGCCAGCAGGTTGAACCTTCAACCCTCATCCCGATAATGAGAGCAGACAAGTTCTACATAGCCGGAGACCACAAGCAACTTCCGCCGACCGTAATGAGCGAGGAGGCTAAGGAGCTTGAGAGGACTCTCTTTGAGAAGCTCATAAATGGTCATCCGGAGCTCTCCACGATGCTTGAAGTTCAGTACCGAATGAACGAGAAGATAATGGAGTTCCCGAACAGGGAGTTCTACGGGGGGAAACTGAAAGCTGCTGAGAGCGTTAGGGAACATACTTTAGCGGACTTTGACTTAGAAGAGCCCGAAAGGTTTAAGGAGGTGTTAGACCCCAGAGAGCCTTTAGCCTTCCTTGATACGTCAAGTATTAACGCCTTTGAGTTCCAGCCGGAGGGTTCAACCTCTTATGAAAATTACGAGGAAGCTAAGCTGGCGGTAGAGATTGCCCAAGAGCTCCACAGGATCGGCCTTGAAAGTAAAGATATCGGGATAATAACTCCCTACGCTGCTCAGGTAAAGCTCATAAAACAGCTCCTCTTAGAGAGGGACTTTAAAGTTGAGGTAAACTCAGTTGACGGCTTTCAAGGAAGGGAGAAGGAGGCAATAATCATCTCCTTTGTCCGCTGTATCTATCATTGCTCCCTTAGTGGTGGTGGTCGGTAATTTGGTGTATGTGGCGAATTCTCCGTACAGTAATCCCTCTGCGCTTTCGGGCTTTCCTTGGTACATACAGTCGAAACGTAACGGGCTTAATTTTTGCTTTTCGATTAGCCCTTGTAACCCGTGCTTATTCTCCCATAGTGCCTCTCCGATTTCCCTATCGTCTATCT
>QNYI01000024.1 GCA_003978805.1 Desulfurobacterium sp. | reverse complement strand
TGGGAATTAAAACAGACCGCGCCTTAACGGTTGCCTTCTATTTCCACATAGTTCTCCTGTCAATGTCTGCCGTCTTAGCAGGCTTAGGGTGGATCTTCCTGAGCTCCCGAATTAGAAGAAGGCAGGGCGTTTAGTATCTCCACAACGCAGGTCGTTGGGGAATTGACGTCCGTTCTCACCCTTAACTTTGCCTTCTCGTAAAAGGGACGCCTCCTCTCAAAGAGCTCCCGAACCTTCTCCTTCCCGAGCGAAACAAGGGGTCTACTCCTGTCATCGGCAATCCTGCTCCAGAGGACTTCAAAGTCTGCCTCAAGGTAAACGGTGAAAGCCTTTTCATTGAGGAGCTCCATATTGTCTGAGTAGGCAGGCAACCCTCCGCCGGTTGAAATTACCAAGTCCTTCGGAAGGGTAAGGAGCTCCTCAACGATACGCCTCTCCAAGTTCCTGAAGTACTCCTCCCCTTTCTTCACGAATATTTCAGGGATACTCATCCCCGTTCTCTTCTCCACCTCCACGTCGGTATCAACCAGCTGAACCCCTAAACGTTCAGAAAGGAGCTTACCCACCGTTGACTTCCCGCTCCCCATAAAGCCTACAAGGACAACCTTCATCTTACTTTACCGGGATGGCAAAGAAGGGAGTGTAACCGGATCTTGGAAGGGGCTTTCTCCTATCGTCACCCGTTCCCAACTGGCCGTCAAGGCCGGAACTAACAACGGCGTCCTCCACCAGCCACAACTTCCTGCCTAAGCAATCGGTAACGGGTAACTTTTTCCTCTCAACCTCATCATCAACCACCTTCTCCCTGAGGGCCCAGTTCAAGGCATCAAGGAGCTTTAAGTCCGAGAACTTCAGGAGGTTCACGGGCAGGAGAAGGTAAAGGAAGGATAGGAGCAGGAGGGAAATTACCACTACCCTCGCCTTAAGGGGCATCGCCTCCTGATAACTGTAGGGCTCTATATCTACAGCTCCTTCTTCCATAAGCCTTATGAAATCAACAACAGAGATTCCTATCCTGTGGAGGTCTTTTTTCATTAAAGGCTTCTTCGTCGTCCAATAGCTCACCAGCGCCGGCGGGAACTTGGAGACGTCCATAGACTTTATGATGAAACTCTCAGGGAGTTTCTTCACCGACTTAAGACGGGGGTCTTCCACTATTTTGAATAGCTCCTCTTCAGGAAGAGTTCCGACGTAGTTCCCGGAACACCCTTGCGCATCGTGGAGAACAAACACCGGCCGAGTCCCGGAAAGAACCCACTTCTCAATAAACCTCTTTACCGCAAAGTCGGGAGGGAGCTCCTCAAGGGCTTCTACGTAAACCTTAGAACCATCATAACACAGAGAGAGCTCCTCAACGCCGTAGGGAAGCGTAACCGTTATCTTCCCGGCGGTTCCCCTCTCCTTTATCACATCAAAGAGCATCGCAAAATCCTGAGGTTCAGACAGCTTTCCCTTTAGATACTGCATACCGCTCTACCCAAAAGATAGTTTGAAAGTAGAACAAGGAGAAAAACGGCAATAAAGAAGACGAAATTCCCGTTTATATAGCCGATAATCCCCGGAATCCTTAAGAGCTGGGGTTCGTAAGAGCCGAGACGAAGGTGAAGGAAGTGGATAACCCCAAACCCTACAGCAAGACCTACAAGGAGAGCCAACAACTCTTTTAAGGGGAAGTAGTAGCTAAAGGAAGAAACCGGGACGTGAACTACAAGGGGAGTGGCTTTCAGGAAGAAGAAATCGTCCTTCTCAAGCTCATTCTTCAGCTTCGTTGCCTCGTTAACTTTCAATAGGGCTGAGTAGGCAAGGTAGAGGTTGTACTTGGCAAAGGGAGAAGGGTCAAGCTTTATGGAGTTCAGGAAATACTTCTCGGCGCGCTTATACTTAGCCTTCATAAAGTAGTAGTAGCCGAGGTTATTAAGGACAATCGCCCTGAGCTTTGGGTCGGTAACCGTACCTTCAAGCTTCTTTAGCGCCTCTACGGCCTTAAAGTCACCGAGGGCTAAGAGGTTACTCGCTTTCTCTATCTTCCTTGCCAGACTTCCGTCAACCGCCTCCTCTATAAGGTACTCCGGAACGTAGCCGTCCCTCTCCACTTTTAGGCTATAAAGGGTCTTAGGGTTCTTAAGGTAGGAAAGGGCATTCTCCTCAAAGGCGTGGTAGAGGAAGAGGAAGAGAATAAACAGAGAGGAAAAAATAGCGGTTCTCTTCTTCTCCATCTTTACGTTAAGGAGAACGGATAGGGATGCGGAAAAGATAAAGAGGGAAAGGTTTCCTGAAAAGAGGGATATAACAGGGAGAGAGAGAGCTCCCAAGGTCAAAAGCAACCTTTTCCTTCCCGAACCCTCAACCTGCTGGAAGTAAAAGAGGAAGGTGTAAAATACCAGAAGGAAAAGCACCGAATAGACAGTCTTTGAGAGGAGACCAAGGTAGTAAAGGGACTTCTTAACGCCCGACAGGCTTGTTGAGGGAACCTTTTCTACTTCCTTCTTAAGGAGGTAGTTGAGCTCCGGGACGTAGTTAACCGGAAGGTGCTCCTTGGCAGAGAGAACCTTCTTTACGTCCTCCTCAATAACGGCGGTGGACTTCTTAGCCCGAATGTCGGACTCCAACTTCTGAACCAAAGAGCTTAAGGACTCTCCCCTTGCCGTAACGCTAAAGAGAACTACGAAGAGCGCTAAGAAAATCTTCCCTATCCTCATAGTACTCAATCCCTTCTATTTTCCAAGTCCTGTAACCTAAAACCCGCTTACCGAGCTTGAAGGCATGGGCTATCTCACTCAGCGTTCCGTAACTCCCTCCCAGAGCGACAACAAGGTCGGAGGAGGAAACAACAAGAACGTTCCTTGCCTGCCCCATACCTGTCGGTATCTTTATATCTATGTAGGGATTGGCCACGGGCTCGTAGTCGGGCAGTATACCGATGGTTAGACCTTTAGCCTCCTTTGCTCCTTTTGCCGCTCCCTCCATCACGCCGTAAAGTCCCCCACAGACTAAGACCAACCCCTTCTCAGCGATAATCCTTCCCACTTCAACGGCCGTCCTGTAGAGTTCGCTGTCCTCAAAAACGTTCCCGTCCCCTATGACAGAAACCGTCCTCACCTTTCCTTCCTCGCCCTCAGGTATTCTGTGAGAGGTTCCTTTACCTCTACAAGGCCGAGCTCCGTTATCTCCATAAGGTGGATTTTCGTATCGTGACCACACATACGGCACCCATCAATCCTAAAGAGACGGAGGATATCTCCCAGATCTTTCTTAAAGGCCTTCGCCCTTGAAGGAGAAAGGAGAACCTCCTTAGACAGGACTACAGTGCAGTCAACGATGTGGCCGACGGCGTAACCGCCGGCAGCCTCGGCAGACAGCTCGTCGTGTCCGCTCCTCTTCTGGGAGACAAAGATTGCCGTCTGGTACCACTTTTTCATAAAGTTAAAGAAAGCCCTCACAATTGAGCGGGCAAGCATCTCCTTTGCTTCGTAGAGACCCGTTATAGAGTCTATAACTGTCCTGTGGCACTTGTAGGTTCTGTAGACGTAGGCAAGGGTATCAAGCATCGTCGGTATGTCGTCCCTTAACTTTGCGTTGCTTGCAGCGTCTATCAGGATGATGTTGTCCTCAATTTCATCAAAGTTAATTCCCATAGCTTTAGCCCTTTCCCTCAAGCCGGCTGCCACAAAAGAGGCAGGGCTTTCAACGGTTACAAAGCAGACCTTTTGACCCAGCGATGCCTGCTTTATCGTAAACTGTTCGGCTATGAGGCTCTTCCCTGTGTCCGGCGTCCCGGTAAGGTTCACAACTGCATACTCGGGTATTCCCCCCAGAGGTTTCCTGACGGGTTTCCCATCCTCCCACTCAACTTTAAAGAAGAGGTCGTCAAGTCCCTTAACGCCGGTAGGAACGCCCCGGAGTTCAGGAGCTCTCTTTACCGCTTCCCCGAGGACGTATATGTAATCTTTCATCACTTGGGGCTGTCTATCCTGAAACTGGTAGTCAGACATACTTTCCTCCTCAAATCGGCTCAAGAAACCATATTAACAAAATCACTCACCCCTAACAAGGGAAACGCCCCAAGAAAGGAGCTCCTCGGTCTCTTCCTCTTTGGGAGTTTCGGCGTAAACCCTGAACACCGGCTCAGTTCCCGAGGGTCTGAAGAGAATCCAAGAGTCGTTCTCAAAGATAATCTTCAGACCGTCTATAGTTAGAACCCTGTTAACTCTAAGGTCTTTCCACTTATCCGGCGGGTTCTCCTTTAAGGTTTCCAGCATTCTCCTCTCCTTCTCCGTAACGGGCAGGTCTATCCTCCTGTAGTAAGCCGTTCCGAACTCCTTAAAGAGCTCCTCAACCATCTGTGAAACGGTCTTCCCTTCAGCAATCATCTTCTCAACCACCAAAAGACCCATCAGGAGGCCGTCCCTTTCGGGGAGGTAGTCCATTATGGCGTAACCTCCACTCTCCTCTCCACCGAAGAGAACCTTCTCGTTTAAGGCGACCTCAGAGATGTTCTTAAAGCCAACGGGAACTTCTCGGAGCTCTATTCCTTCCTGCCTGCAGATTCTATCTACCAAGTAGCCGGTTGAAACGGTTTTCACGACGATACCATCCCTTTTACCCCTGTTCCTGAGGACGTGGAGAAGGGTCAAGGCAAAGGCAATCTGAGAGTTAACGAATCCTCCCCTTTCATCTACAAGGCCTACCCTGTCGCCATCTCCGTCGTTGGCTATTCCGATATCCGCCTTTACAGCCCTAACCTTTTCCATAAGGGATGTAATGTTCTTTTCTACGATGGGCTCCGGGTGCTTTCCTCCAAAGAGGGGGTCGCGGTAAGCGTGAATTTCTACAACAGAAGCCTTTGTCCCGCGCAGAGCTCTCGGCATAAGATTCTGCTGAGCGCCGTACATAGGGTCGTGAACGATCGTAACTTCCCTCTCTTTAAAGAGGGAGAGTTCAAGCTGACTCCTAACTCCCTCAATGTAGGGGGTTTTAAGGTCTTCTTCCCTAAACTCGTCAAAAGTAGGTTCTAAGCCCTCAACCTCGGGCAGTTTTGCCTCAATCTCCTTTGTGAACTCGGTTCTTGCCGCTCCCCCAAAAGACTCCTTTATCTTATAGCCGTTGTACTTTCCGGGGTTGTGGGAGGCGGTAATCATAACGCCGTTGTCAAACTTATGGTACTTAGTAACGTAGGAGATTGCAGGAGTCGGGAGGAACTCCTTAGAAAGGACAACTTCAAAACCCATTCCCGCAAGGATTCCGGCCACAAACCTTCCGTACTCCTCAGATAAGAACCTTAAGTCGTAGCCGACAACTACCCTCTTAGCTCCTTTTTCCTTTAAGACTTTCCCGTGGGCAAGGGTTACCTTTTTTACGTTCTCAAAGGTAAACTCCCTTGAGATTACTCCTCTCCACCCGTCAGTTCCGAATTTAATCTTAGCCATTCTCCCTCCGCACTGAAGGTGTTTGAAAATTGCCAAAGTGAAAGAAAAAAGTCTACCTTCTCGGTTGTATCAATAATTTTGTATAAGCCATTAAGAGTACCTCCTAGAGAACATATCCT
>QNYI01000076.1 GCA_003978805.1 Desulfurobacterium sp. | reverse complement strand
TTTCAAGGCCGTCAATCAACATCCTCATTATGTCGCCTAAGAAAGGATCTCTACCGTAAAAGTTGTCAATGTCTGCTTCAAGGGCAAGGATTCCTTCCTTTCTTGCCTTTTTAGCTATGTCAGTTAAAAAGTCAATTGTTTCAATGGGGTTGGGAATTCCCGGGTTGATGGCCTTGAGGATGGCTTTAAACCCGTTGATAAACTCCCCCAGCGGGAAGCCTGCCATTCCCGCCGAGATACCGCCACCCACGGTGATGAGGAGAGAAGGAATGTTTATGAACGCTCCGGGACTACCGCCTATGACGATGGAGATGATAATGAGTAGGAAAGCCGCACCGATACCTATCAGGGTTGCTATATCCATCTACTTCTTCTCCGCCCTGAGTGTCTCGTTTTTCATTCTAACATTTTTAGAGGTCAAAGATTTTCCCCGGGTTTAGAATATTATTGGGGTCAAGGGCCCTCTTAACGGCCTTCATCTTTTCTAAGGCATCTTTGACCTCTAAGGGTAGGAACTCCTTCTTCATCCAGCCGATCCCGTGCTCGCCGGAGACGGAACCTTCAAGCTCTAAGGTAAGGAGGAAGACTTCCCTTACGGCTTCTTTAACCTTTTCTTCCTCGTGGGGCTCGTACATAAAGTTCACGTGGATGTTCCCGTCCCCTGCATGGCCGAAGTTTACAACCATCAGGTTATATTTATCGGCTATTTTGTAGACATTTTTAACCAGTTCCGGAATTCTGCTTCTCGGAACGACGACATCCTCGTTTATTTTCTTCGGCTTCAGTTGAACGATTGCCGGAGAGACTGACCGCCTTGCGTTCCATATGGCTTCCCTATCTCTTGAGTCAGAGGCTACTTTAACCTCTACTGCACCTGCCTTCCTGCAAACTTCAATAGCCCTGTGTATCAGCTCGTCAACGATTGCCTCGTAGCCATCAACTTCTATGATTAAAAGGCCTTCTGCGTAAGTAGGGAGGCCGATCTTTGCGTAGTTTTCAACGGCTACTATAGAGTTCTTATCAAGGAATTCACAGGCGGTAGGTATTACTTTTGCCTTAAACATGTCTGCAACTGCTTGAGCAGCCTGTTCAACTTTCGGGAAGATGGCCATTGCTGTCCTGACAGCTTCGGGAGCAGGTATCAGTTTAAGGTAAGCTTTGGTTATGAAGGCCAACGTTCCCTCTGAGCCTACTATCAGATCCTTCAAGTTATAGCCGGCAACCGACTTAACCGCCTTTGAGCCAAGGTTTGCCACGGTTCCGTCGGCAAAGACAACTTCAAGTTGCATTACGTAGTCTTTCGTGACTCCATACTTAACACACCTTGGCCCCCCTGCGTTTTCGGCTATGTTGCCCCCGATAGTTGAAAACTTGTAACTGGAAGGGTCTGGAGGGTAAAAGAGACCCCTCTTTTCAACTTCCTTCTGGAGCTCGTAGGTTACAACTCCCGGCTCGGTTAAGACTGCTAAGTTATCTTCGTCTATTTCAATTATCCTGTCCATTTTCTCCGTGGAGACAACAATTCCCCCTTGGAGTGGAGCTGAACCTCCCGTGAGCCCCGAGCCTGCCCCTCTTGGGTATACCGGAATCCTGTTCTCATTGGCAAAACTCAGGATTTTCGCAACGTCCTCTGTGTTCTCTGGGAAAACCACGGCATCGGGGATTCCTTTATAGCCCGTAGGTGTTCCGTCGTAAGCGTAGGAGAGTCTCCAGTCTATTGAACCTTTTACTTTTTCCTTTCCGACAAGCCTTGAGAGCTCCTTAACGAGAGTCTCCTGTTTCAATTAACTTACCTCCTAACCTTCTGTTATAAGTTGTAGTATAACTCATTAGCAGTAGTCTTGTATCTGGGAGGTCAACGTGAGGCCACTTATGAAAGGGAGAAACCTTCTCTGTAAGGTAGACGTAAAGGACATTGCTTTTATTAATGCCATTTTTGAGTGGTATCACGAGGTTGCAACGGTTAGGACGAGGGACAGGAAAAAGGGACTGATAGAGCTCTGGGTAGCCCCGGACTTTTACGAGGATGCCTTAAAGGCCGTTAACTACCTGAAAGAGGGAGGGTTCGTTAAAGAGTTTGAAATCCTACAGGAAGTTGGAGACAACTGGCACAGGGAGTAGGTTACCTTAGGCCGACGAGTTTTTTTAACTCCTCAAGCTCTTTCGGAGTCAGGCTTCTGAACTCTCCGACCGGGAGCTCCCCAAGCTCTAAGTTTCCAAACTTTACCCTCTTTAAATACTTTACCGGGTGTCCTATTCGGCTGAACATCCTCTTTACCTGATGGTGCTTCCCTTCCGTTATCTCAATCTCTACTTCAGAGGACTCTTTGCCGGAGCTGAGGATTCTCACTTTGGCAGGTTTGGACTTAAAGTCCTTAAACTCCATTCCTCTCCTTAGCGGTTCAAGCTCTTTCTCCTTTAACTCCCCCTCAACTACGGCGTAGTAGGTCTTGGGAACTTTCCACTTTGGGTGAGTCAACCTGTGGGCGAGCTCTCCGTCGTTGGTTATAAGGAGGAGACCCTCAGCGTCCTTGTCAAGCCTTCCCACCGGGAAGAGTTTCTCGGGGCGGGGAATGCCGGTAAGGAGCTCCATAACCGTCATTTCTCTATCTTTTGTAGACGTAACGTAACCTCTTGGTTTGTTGAGGATTAAGTAGTAGTCCTTCTCGTACTCAACGGCCTCTCCGTCTACTAAAACTTCGTCCTTCTCAGGGTTAACCTGAAACTTAGGAACGGTAACGACTTCACCGTTTACCGTAACGTGCCCCTTTATTATGAGCTTTTTCACCTGAGAGCGTGTTCCAAAGCCGGCCTCTGCAAGGAGTCTGTCAAGCCTCATTTTTCCCTCGCTTTACCGGTTACAAAGTAGCTAACCGATAGCCAGTAAGAGGCGAAGAACGTTAGGAAGTTGATGAAGACGGAGATTATCTGAAATAGCTTTTTCTTCTCTACTAAAGGAGCCAACGTTTTCTCAATTCCTACGGCTAAGACTAAGAAAAGGAGGAGTTGAACTACCCAAGCCTTTGCGATGTCAGCCTTTGAAGCTCTTTCAGGGAAAAAGAGGGAGACCGACTCCTTAAAGCCGAAGAAGAGCACTAAGGCTGTAAAGGGTATCAGGAAAACCAAAATAATAAGGGGACTTAGGTGTAGGCTCTTTACTCCAAAGAGCATAATTCCAGAGTTTACTAAACCGAGAAACAGGTAAATGAAAAGGTAAAAGGTGGCTCCCCTGACGAACGATAGGTTATCCATTCTTTTCCTCTTTTAAGAGAACTCTTTGTATGGAGTATTTAAAGGTGAAGTATATGACTAACAGCTCTACGTTGAGGAATATAAAAACTGCCACAGAAGGCCTCGGAACCAGAAAAGTGAGGGCGTGGAAAGCGAGAACGGAGACGATGAAGAAGGGTACAAACTGGTAGAGCCACGCCTTGGGAACCCTTTTCTCGTCTACAGGTCTACCGAGGAACTTTGTTACAGCGAGCTTGTAGGCGAAGTAGAGTACCACGGGAGTTGATACGTAGCTAAAGAGTTTCTCGGCTGCAGGAGGAAGCCCTGCCTTCATCATGACGACCATGACTAAGCTGTTAAACATAAAAACGAGAATGAAAGAGTAAGCGTAGACCAAGAAGGCCTTTTTAAAGGAGTCTTCCATCTTTTCCTCCACTACAGCGTGTAACCCAGTCCTCTGAGTTGTTCAGCCCTGTTCCTCCAGTCTTCCTTCACCTTTACCCAGAGCCTCAGGTATATCTTCTTACCGAGTAGCTGTTCAAGCTCTTCCCTTGCAAGGATGCCTATCTTCTTGAGTTTCTGTCCACCTTTACCGATGATTATCGCCTTTTGAGAGTCCCTCTCAACGATGATGTCGGCATCAATTACAAGCATGTTGGGGTTCCTGTCTCCCGGTTTTATGCTTATTACCTGAACGGTCGTTGCGTGAGGAACTTCGTCCCGGGTTAGGAGCATAATTTTCTCCCTGATTATCTCTGCAACGAACTGTTCAAGGGGCATATCGGTAACCATGTGGTCTTCGTAGTACTTTGGGCCTTCGGGAAGGTAGTTGACGATTAGGTCAAGGAGCCTGTCAAGGTTCGTTCCCCTCGTAGCAGATATGGGAACTATCTCGTTTACAAATGGGAAGCTCTTGTGGATCTCATCTATGAGGGGTAGGAGCTCCTCCTTGGGTACGCCGTCAATCTTGTTTATGACTACCATAACGACGGAGTCCTTTCTCTTCTCCTCTCCGATCTTTTCCAGTATCTTCCTGTCGGCCTCTGTAAGCCCGGCCCTTGCGTCAATCAAGAAGAGTATTACGTCGGCATCGGGTACTACCCCGAAGGCTATCTCGTTCATGTAACGGTTTAGCTCAAACTTCTCCTTGTGGATTCCGGGGGTGTCTAAGAAGACGATCTGCCCTTCCTTCATGTGTTTAACGCCTACAATCCGGTGCCTCGTCGTCTGTGGCTTGTCTGTGACGATGGCTACCTTAGTCCCGAGGAAGTTGTTTAGCAGAGTTGACTTTCCTACGTTCGGCCTACCAAGGATTGCAACGTAGCCCGACTTAAACTTCTGTTGCTCTTCCAAAGTCGTCCCTCCAATAGCGTTTTAGATTTTCTACATCAAATTTAATCTGTTTTTTCAGCTCTTCAACGGAGTTAAACCTCTTTTCGGGTCTCAAGAACTTCAAGAACTCAACTTTAACCTTACGGCCGTAGAGCTCCGGCAGTTCCCTATCCGGCACGTGAACCTCAAGCCTTTTTACTGCGTCACCTGAAATTGTGGGATTTACCCCTAAGTTTGCAATCCCTTTAAAACTCTTACCGTCAACGGTGAGTTTTACTTCGTAGACTCCGTTGGGAAGGAGGATTTCCTTAGGCGTAAGGACGTTTAGGGTAGGGAAACCTAAGCGCCTCCCGAGCTGTCTGCCCCTTGTAACTGTTCCCGTACAGAAGTAATTAAAGCCGAGGAGTTTGTTAGCCTTCTCCACCTTCCCCTTTACAAGGAGCTCCTTTATCCTGCTGGTAGCTATCTTTTCCCCCTCTTCCTTTTCTGCTTGAACGGTTATAACTTCTATTCCAAGTTTTTCCCCTAATTCCTTTGCAGTTTTAACGTCTCCCTTCCTGTCCTTACCGAAGCGCCAATCCTCTCCGACAACTAACCTCTGGCAACCGTTACTTTTCAGGAACCGGAAAAACTTGTAGGGAGAAAGTTCTTTTACGGCTTCAAAGGGAAGGTTTAGGAGTTCCACACCTAAGTCCCTTGCAATTTCTTCCCTTTCCTCTTCAGAGAAAACGGTAAATCTACCCTTTTTAACTGAAATTATGGTAACCTCACTGCAGAGTTCCTTAGCCCTTTCAATCAGCTTTCTGTGTCCCCTGTGGAAGGTTTCAAACTTCCCCACTATGCAACACTTCTTCTGCGATTTTTTTAGCTGAGCTTGTTCCAATTCTGTCTGCTCCCAGTTCAATGAACTTCTTCGCATCCTGTAGGGTCTTTATTCCCCCTGACGCCTTCACCCTTATCTTTCCACTACCACAGTATACCAGCAGTTCCACGTCCTC
>QNYI01000035.1 GCA_003978805.1 Desulfurobacterium sp. | reverse complement strand
GTGAGAAGAGAACTTCTTGGTTTCCATCTCCGTCTATGTCAATTGGTTTGGGCTTTGGTGTTATGTAGTAGCTGACTAAGTTGTCCTCCTCGTACCAGTAGATTGAGTTGGGAGAAGCTCCAATCTGGATAGGGGAACGCCAGAGGACCTTTTCTCCGTCGGAAACGTTGAAGAAGTAGTTGAGGTCGTAGTAGGCAAAGTACTCCTTACCATTTGATTTAAACATTTGAGCACTTGTTACCTGAAATTCCTTAGGAACCTTTATCTTTCTTCCCTTCTTAATTTTCCCGTTTTCAAGTTTCATTCTGTAAACGTTCCTTCCGAAGAACTTATCGCTTTCGGAGCTTACAGTCTGGCCGAATATTGAATCGTTTATCCCATCGCCGTCGGTATCAAAGCATGAAAGGATGAGGTTTGATGAGGTTACCTTTTTCAACTCGTTGTTTGTAAGCTTAAACACCCCTGAGGATACGCTCTTAGTATCCTGATAGAATCCATCGACTACAAAAAGTTTCTCTCCTTTAATTTGAACAGGGCATGTGTGGAAGAGGTATGAGCCCCTGAATGGATTTTTAAACTTCTTAACGAGTTTGACTCCGTATGGTGTCGGCTTAAAGAGTAAAATGCTGTTCTCCTTTAAGGAGAGTATCTCCGATTCAACCTGCCCCTCCGGATTAAAGGTAAACAGACTCGTTGCATGCCCCTTAAAGTCGTAAACAACTGTATGGTCAGAACCTATGGCAACTGAAATTGAGGTTTGTGGAGCTCCCTCCCAAGGGAAGAACTTTAACAGTTTTTTCGTGTTATCGTAGACTGCAACTCCTTCTTCTGAGACGACCAAGTATCCGTCGTACCCTAAGAGCTTTTCTGTTGGCACTTTCCTCTTAAAGTCTGAAGGGTATCTCAGGCCGAAGAGCTTTTTAAACTTTTCTCCCTCTGAGTAGGGAGCAAGGTGCAGGGTTTTTACCTCTTTTTGGAGTTTGTTAAAGAGTTCTCTACCCTCTCGTGCTGTGAAGTCAACGAAGAGAGCTCTATTAAATGAGAGCTTTTTAACCTTTTCCCCCACCAAGGGGTTTCCTATGGTTGGAAGTGCCACCGAGTAATCGTCCCTGACTTCCTTTACCTTCAGCACAGCACCCCTTTCGGAGATAAACCTGTCCCCTTCAGAGACGCCGTCTTTTCGGCCAAGGTCAATGATAAACCCATCGTAGCTGTTTAGGACTATTTCACCTTCAAGGGGGGAGAACTCCCTCTTTATGTAAAGGAGGACGTTCTCAACACCTCTGGTTTCAGATTTAACCGTCTGGGCTTTCTCCTTTGGAGCGTATGTAGGGTAAACGTCTGGCTCTCCACCTCCAAAGGGGGACAGCGAACAGGATGCTAACAGAAGCCCTGCAAGGAAGACAGCTTTTCTCATCCCCTTCTCCGTGAAGTTTTCTGAAGGAAATCATATCAAAATCATTTGTGGCACAGCTCTTGCTATTAAGCAGGAGAGAACACTTTTGCATAGGAGGAAGAGGATGGTTGAGGAGGGTATCAGACAGCTCGTTCAGTCACTAAACGTTTTCTACCTCCTTGCCGGCGCAGTGATGATTCTCTCAATGCACGCCGGTTTTGCTTTCCTTGAGGCGGGGACTGTGAGGGTTAAGAACCAAGTTAACGCCTTGGTTAAGATTATCGTTGACGTCTCAGTTGCAACGTTAGCCTACTACTTTATCGGCTACCCCCTCGCCCACAAGGTTTCGTTCATCAGGTCGGCTCAGGACTTGGTTGCCGACCAAGGTTTTGAGCTCGTTAGGTTTTTCTTCCTCCTTATGTTTGCCGCCTGTATCTCAGCAATTGTCTCAGGTGGCGTTGCAGAGAGGATGAAGTTTAAGTCATACATCACTGCCGGTTTCTTCCTCGCAGGTATTGTCTATCCAATCTTTGAAACCCTCATCTGGGGTGAGAGGTGGTCACCTGCCTTTCAAGGTTGGGTTAAGCACATTTTTGGTGCACCAATTCACGACTTTGCCGGTTCAATGGTTGTTCACGGCCTCGGCGGGTGGATCGCCCTTCCGGCAATACTCATCCTCGGTGCAAGGATGGGAAGGTACGTGAAGGGAAGGTCAAGACCTATACCGATTAGCAACATTCCTTACCTTGCCCTCGGAAGCTGGATACTGATAATCGGCTGGTTCGGCTTTAACGTTATGAGCTCCCAGAACATTGAGACGATCTCCGGTCTTGTTGCCGTAAACTCCCTCCTTGCAACTGCCGGCGGAATAATCGGTGGGCTCGTCTTCGGTAAGAACGACCCCGGTTTTATCCACAACGGAGCTCTCGCTGGGTTGGTTGCCGTCTGTGCTGGCTCTGACATCGTTAACCCGGTCGGGGCTTTCGTCATAGGGCTTGTTGCTGCGCTAATCTTTGTTAAGGCCTTTGTCTGGGAGCAGGAAAGGCTTAGAATTGACGATGTCCTTGGAGTTTGGCCTCTTCACGGCCTATGCGGTGTCTGGGGAGGAGTTGCGGCAGGTATATTCGGCCAGAAGTTCCTCGGGGGTGTAGGAGGAGTTTCTCTCCTATCCCAGCTTTTCGGTGCTTCCCTTACAGTTGTCTACGCTTTGGTTTCAGGGTTCCTCCTTTACGGAGTTCTTGACAAGCTTATGGGACTGCGACTTTCCCAAGAAGAGGAGTTTCAGGGAGCAGACCTTTCCATCCACCACATTACAGCCTACCCGGAAGACAAACTCAGAGTATAAGAGTCCCGGCGGGAGCTGGGACTTTTCTTTTTGAAGCTATATAATAATAGTAATAACCATTATCTTTAAGAGCTATGGAGGTTTGTTTTGGCTACGGCAGAAAAAAAGAAAAAGAGGAACACGAGGCAGAAAGCGGTTGTGTTTCAAGTGGTAAAGGATTCAAGTGACCATCCTACCGCTGAAGTTATCTACGAGAGGGCAAAGAAGGAGCTCCCCTCTATAAGCCTTGGAACAGTCTACAGGGTTCTTAAGGAGCTCGTCTCTGAAGGGAAAATAAAGGAGATTATCGTAAACAAGCAGTCCCACTTTGACAGGAGGACAGACTTCCACCACCACTTTATATGTAGGGAGTGCGGGAAGATAGAGGATGTAGATACTCCCTTGTGTAGGTACACCTGCAAGAAGGTAGAGCAGAAGGGTTACGTTGTGGAGGAAATAGAGTACAAGTTCTACGGTCTCTGCAATAGGTGTGCTGAAAAGTAGTGCAGTAGAACCGAGAGTTTGCACCAAGATTGTGCACTCCTTCCCTGCACCCGCCCTGAAAACCTTTGTAAAAAGGTAGCGTTCTTTAATAGAGGTAGTTGGCACGCTTTTTGTTAAAATAGCTGATAACTTCTGCCGGGGGTTGAGAATGAAAAAGATAGAGGCAATTATCAAACCTTTCAAGCTTGAAGAGGTAAAGGATGCCCTTACGGAGATCGGCGTTCAGGGGTTGACCGTTTCTGAAGTTAAAGGTTTTGGTAGGCAGAAAGGGCACACGGAGCTCTACAGGGGAGCCGAGTACGTTGTTGACTTTATCCCGAAGATAAAGATTGAGGTTGTTGTCCCAGACGACATAGCGGAAAAGGTAGTAGAGACGATAGTTAACGCTGCAAGGACTGGGAGAATCGGGGACGGTAAGGTCTTCATAATACCTGTGGAGGATGCCGTAAGGATAAGGACAGGTGAGAGGGGAGAAAATGCAATTTAAGATAGAAAGGAGGGAGACAATGAGACCCAAAAACGCCAAGGAAGTTGTGGAGCTCATCCAGAGGGAGGGTATTAAGTTTGTAGACCTCAGGTTTACCGACATGTTCGGCACTTGGCATCACATTACCTTCCCAGCCCACGAGATTTCTGAGGAGAGCTTTGAGCAGGGACTCTTCTTTGACGGTTCTTCCATTCGTCAATGGCAGCCAATTAACGCAAGTGACATGATGTTTAAGCTTGACCCGACAACAGCCGTAGTAGACCCCCTCTCTGAAGTTCCTACCCTCGTTGTAATTGCCGACATCGTTGACCCGGTTACAAAAGAGCCCTACCACAAGGATCCGAGGAACATAGCTAAGAAAGCCCTTGAGTACCTCAGGTCAACCGGAATCGGTGATACCGTTTACTGCGGTCCAGAGCCGGAGTTCTTCATCTTTGACGACGTTAAGTTTGACGTTGGAATGAACTATGGTTTCTACGAGGTTGACAGCGCTGAAGGTATCTGGAGAACTGGCGCAGATGAAAACCCCAACCTTGGCCACAAGCTCAAGGTAAAGGGTGGATACTTCCCTACACCCCCGTCTGACCAGCTTGACCACATCAGGAAGATTATGGCTATGAAGATGGAGGAGGCGGGACTTGTAATTGAGTGCCTCCATCACGAGGTTGCTACAGGTGGTCAGTGCGAGATAGACTTCAGGTTCGGTAACTTAATTGAGGCTGCCGATAACGTTCAGTGGCTCAAGTACATCGTTAAAAACGTAGCTAAGATGTTCGGGAAGACCGCTACCTTCATGCCAAAGCCCCTTTACGGCGACAACGGAAGCGGTATGCACACCCACATGTCCATCTGGAAGAACGGTGAAAACCTCTTCCACGGTGACAGCTACGCAGGACTTTCTGAGACTGCCCTCTACTTCATAGGTGGAATCATCAAGCACGCAAAGGCTGTATGTGCGTTTACGAACCCAACCGTTAACTCCTACAAGAGGCTCGTTCCCGGGTACGAAGCTCCTGTAAACCTCTGCTACTCTGCAAGGAACAGGTCTGCATCCATCAGGGTTCCGGTCGTTACGTCTCCTAAGGCCAAGAGGATTGAGGTCAGGTTCCCAGACTCCTCCGGAGCTCCTTACCTTGCATTTACAGCCCTCCTCATGGCAGGGCTTGACGGAATTGAGAACAAGATCCATCCCGGAGAGCCCGTTGATAAGAACCTCTACGACCTTCCACCTGAGGAGCTCAAGGACATTCCGACTGTTCCCGGTTCACTTGCAGAGGCCCTTGACGCCCTTGAGAAGGACTACGAGTTCCTTACAAAGGGCGGCGTAATGACTGAGCAGTTCCTTGAGGACTACATTGAGTACAAGCGTAAGGAAGAGGTAGACCCTGTAAGGCTCAGGCCGACTCCTATGGAGTTTATGCTCTACTTTGACGTTTAATTTAGGGGGCCCCCTTTGGGGGTCTCTTTTAAACGATAAATTTCTTTTTAAGGACGCTCCTGAGTTCCTCCTCAGGTAGAGGGGGAGAAAAGAAGAATCCCTGTCCGAGCTTACACCCCTCCTTCCTCAAGAACTCAACCTGCCTCCTCTTCTCAATGCCTTCCGCTACGGAGTTCATCTTGAGGAGTTTTGATATCTCCAGTATGAACTTTACTATCTTCGTGTCCTCTTCGCTTTCTGGGAGGTTCTTGACAAAGGAGGTATCTATTTTTAACTCGTGGGCTTTAATGAGTTTTAGCCTTGATAGGGAGGAGTATCCAGTCCCAAAGTCGTCAATGGAAATTTTAAGGCCGTAATCCACCAGCCTTTTCAACGTTTCAAATACCTTCCTTAGGTTGACGGTTGCCTCGCTTTCTGTTATTTCAAGCCTCAGTTTTTCTGGAGGGACGTTTACCTTTTCTATTTCTTCCTTTAACTTCGGGAAAAAGCGGATGTCTAAGA
>QNYI01000050.1 GCA_003978805.1 Desulfurobacterium sp. | reverse complement strand
TGACCATCTGCTCTTATGATTCTACAATAAGGCAACTCTGGCGGTGTGAATTCGCTTTTTGTTTTTTGAGGTTGCTGAGGGTTGTTAAGAACGAAAGTCCACCCTGAAGAAAATTTTATTTCGTCCGCTATTCCATCTCCGTTTTTGTCTACGTAAACTTCAGAACAATTTTCTTCCGACTTACAAGTAAAGGCTATTCGGTAAGGTTTCTTTTCGTCTAACTTAATCCATTTAGAAATTCCTTTCCTTTCTTCTCCCTTAGGAAGAATGAGAACCGCTCCGGAAGGAAGAAATTCTATGTCTACTTTGCCGTCCCCGTCCCTGTCTACGTAAACCTTTCCGCACTTTTCCTTTTCTTTTGCATCACATTCAACAGCAATCTGAAACCCACTATTTTTATCAATCTCTATCCAGTTGCAATGTTTTTTCTTACAGGGGTCACTATTAGAGGAAGAGTTTTCTAAGAAAATTACTGGATAAACTTCTAAGGCTTCAGCTTCTCCAGCAAGCAAAATAAACAAACAGGAAACTGAAGCTACCAGTAAAGTTCTAACCAGAGCTCCCTTCCCTCTCATCTTTCTGTTCCCTTAAAAGGGTTCGTATTTAAATTTTACTACAAAGCAAATATGCCTGATTCTCCCTCTGTCGGAGTCAGTGAAGTGTTCAAAACAGCCGTTTGTTCAAGCATCAGGTCAAGCTTAAAATCCTCTTCAATTCCTCTGCGGAGTTGATTAATACAATTTCCTCTTTCTTGCACGCTACTTGAAAATCGGAGTCCAAGGAGATTAAGTTAGGAACACTGTAATGCTTACAGGTTGCCAAGATAAATGCATCATTTGGCTTAAGGTTATACTTTTTCATATATCTTAATGCCAAATCTTTTGTTGCCTGATTCAGATCTAACAGAATAAACTCATTTAAGATTTCTTCAATTAAGGACAATCTAAGGTTTCTCTTGAAATGTAACTGATAGATTACTTCGCTTAGCACAATGTGATTATAGAAAAGCAAGATCTCCTCGCTCTCAATTAGAAGAGAGTTAATTTCTTTTGCGATCTTATTTCCTTTTAGAAGTTCAACTATAAAGGAACTATCCAAGAAAAACTTTAACATTTAGTCTCCTTGTAAATGGAGCTCTTCTTCTGAAACTTCAAAATCTTCCGATAAAATTCCTGCCAGTTTATCCAATAATTGCAGAGCCTTTTTTTGTTTGAGTTCTTTTAGTAAAAGATCTACTTCCTCTAACTCTTTGCTGAAGTTTTCTTTGGTTAAGTCAAGGACTTTAGTAGTCCTTCCGGGTATTTTAATCACAATCTCTCCCATTGCTAACCTCTGCATTTAACCTGTTAACTTTATAAGTTATGCAAAATTTCCTTTTACTCAAACTCCTCCAACTAAAAGGGCGGCGGAGGATTAGCCGCCCAAGAATTTAAGGCACTTTTCAACTTCCCATTTACTTCCGATGATAACGGGAACTCTTTGGTGGAGTTTTTCGGGAACTACGTCAAGAATCTTCTCTTTGCCGGTTGTTCCTATACCGCCGGCCTGTTCAATGAGGAAGGACATTGGGCTTGCTTCGTAGAGGAGCCTTAGCTTTCCGCTGGTGTTTTTCTTGTCTGCTGGGTAGATGAAGATTCCGCCTTTAAAGAGGGTTCTGTGGACGTCTGCAACCATTGAGCCGACGTAGCGGAGGGTGTACTTTCCTCCTTTGAGGTAGTCTATGAACTTACTTAAACCTTCTTCAGTCCACTTTTCCCTGTTTGCTTCGTTTATGGAGTAAATCTTACCCTTTTCGGGAAGCTTTACCTCAGGGTGGGAGAGGAGGTAGTTACCGGATTCTGGGTCAAGGGTAAAGGCTACAACTCCTTTCCCGAGGGAAATTACGAGCATGGTGCTCGGGCCGTAGATTACGTATCCGGCAACAAGGAGCTCCCTACCGGGCTTTAAGACGCTGTCTTTATGAACGGAGAAAATCGTTCCGATGCTAACGTTTACGTCAATGTTTGAAGAGCCGTCAAGGGGGTCAAAGGAAACGGCGTAGCCGGACTCAGAGAGTTTTACGCTCGTTTCAAGCTCCTCTGATGCTACTTCGCAGGCCTTACCGCAAGATTTAATCCTTTCAAGGAGAATCTCGTTTGCAAGCTCGTCAAGCTTTTGAACCTCCTCTCCCTGAACGTTTACCTTACCGGCACTCCCTAAGATGTTTAAAAGTCCGGCTTTCCTTACTTTTCCTGCTATCTCCTTGGTTGCGGAAGCTATCTCGCTTAGGAGGATTACAAGGTCATCGTCAAGGTGCGGAATCTCCCCCTTCTTGCTAAGAAGGTAAGCGGTAAAAGGAACGGCCATCTCTCTCCTCCCTCATTTGGGTTTTATTAGAAGCTCCCCACAAGGGGGAGCTGAAGTTAGTTGAGGAAAACGTTTAGCTTTTTCCTCAGAGCATACTCTTTCATCTTCTTCTTGGCTCTCGTTTCAAGCTGTCTTACCCTCTCCCTGCTGATTCCGAGGAGCTCCCCTATCTCCCTTAAGGTCTTCGGCTCGTTTCCGTCAAGGCCAAAGCGCATTATGATGATTTTCTTCTCCTGAGGAGTGAGCTGTTCAAGCATCTCTTGGATGCTCTGCTTTAGCTCCTCTCTTACAACTTTTTCCTCAACCTCTGCAGTTCCTTCCCCTTTAAGGAAGTCTTTAAAGGTGGTATCTTCCTCGTCGCCTATGGGGGTGTCAAGGGAGAGGGGAACTTGGCAGACGGTAAGAAGTCTCTCTATCTCCTTGGCGTCCATTCCGACGTACTCGGCGAGCTCCTCAGTTGTTGGTTCCCTGCCGAGTTTTTTGAGGAGCTCTCCGTACGAACGGGTAATCTTGTTAACGAGAACTGCCTGCTTAACGGGAATCTTCACAGCACCGGTCTGCTGAGCTAAGGCCTGCATTATGGACTGCCTTATCCACCAGACGGCGTAAGAGATGAACTTTACGCCTTTATCGGGGTCAAACCTCCTTGCCGCCTCAATTAACCCTAAGATTCCTTCGGCGATGAGGTCGTGAAGGGGCAGTCCACAGCCGAGGTACTTCTTTGCAACGCTGACGACAAACCTTAAGTTTGACTCAACCAGCTTCTTTAAAGCTTCTTTATCTCCGGCCTTAGCCCTCCTTGCAAGCTCTATCTCCTCTTCTCTTGTAAGGGGTGGGATCTTTGAAATGGACTTTAAAAATGCGTCAAGGGAGTCCTTATCGGGCACAAAGGTCTCTATGAGAGACGGGTCTATCTGCTGGCTAAAAAGGTCAACCTCTGAAGATACTTCCCCCACCTCCAGCGTATCAAACTCTCCAAGAGGGAAATTCTCCTCATCCTCTAAGAAAAATTCTTTATCCTCCATCATAGCTTCCTACTCCTCCTGATTTAGAACAATGTAAAGTACGCCTTCTCCGCGGACAACTTTTAAAAGGATACCGGAATCGCCGGCGTTCCTAAGGACGGTAAGGAGGTCATCAAGTTTCCTGACTCTCCTCAGGTTCCTCGGAGTGGTTCCGGCCTTGACGATGACGTCTCCTTCCCTTAGACCTGCGTCTTCTGCCGGAGAGCCCGGCTTAACCTCTGTGACAATTACACCGCCTTTTACCCAACGGGGAATTCCGAGCCTCCTTTTAAGGTCTTCTGTTAACTCCTGAACAGAAAAGCCAAACTTAGAGATCAGGTCTTCAAGGGCTAAGTGCTCGCTACCGGGCATTTGGCCTATCTTGACGGTCAAGGTTTTAAACTTGCCGTCCCTAATCACTTTGAGCTTAACGGTTTCTCCGGGTTTAGTGTTTATTACCTTTAGCTGAAGGTCTGTAACGCTTCTTACCGGTTTTCCGTTAAATTCAACAATAATATCTCCGCTCTTAAGGCCTCCCTTTTCAGCAGGGCTATCCTTTATAACCCTCGTTACGAGGACGCCTTTCTTAACTCCGAACTTTTTGGCAAGCTCGGGGGATACGTCCTCTATGTAAACGCCGAGCCACCCTCTTATCACCTTACCGTACTTGAGGAGGTCGTTCATAACCTTCTTGGCTATGTTTATGGGAACGGCAAAGCCGAGGCCTTGAGCGTTCCTGACTATGGCGGTGTTTATACCGATGACTCTACCGTGAATGTCGCAAAGGGGTCCTCCGCTGTTTCCGGGGTTAATTGCTGCATCGGTCTGGATGAAGTTCTCAATCGGGTTAAGTCCAAGGCCGTGTCTACCTTTAGCAGAAACGATACCGTGAGTTACAGTCCAGTTGAGGCCGTAAGGGTTTCCTATGGCTATTACGAACTCTCCTACCTTTATGTTATCCGAATCTCCAAGCTCAACGGTCGGAACCTTTTTCTTGCCGACTTTTATCTTTATAAGGGCAACGTCGGTCTTAGGGTCTTTCCCTACGACCTTTGCCTTGTAAACGGAGCCGTCACTGAGCTTGACCTTTATTTTGGTGGCTTTATCAATAACGTGGTTGTTCGTAAGGATGTAAGCCCATTCTCCTTCCTGCTTAACGATGAAACCAGAGCCAAGAGAACGGGTCATGAATTTTTCGGGAAAGTTGTCAAAGGGAAAGGGAACTCCAAAGTGGTGGAAGAACTCCCTGAACTCTGGAGGAACTGGAGGGTGGTTAAGCTTTACCTCCGAAACGGTGCTTATGTTGACAACTGCAGGCTTGACCTTTTCTGCTACGCTCTCAAAGACCCTCTGGAGAGACTCTACGGTCTTATAGTCTTGGAGCGTCGGCTTTATGCCTTTTGCCGACGAGGGAGAAGAAAATAAAAATGAAGCGCACAAAAGGAAAGTTACTCCGGTTAGAAGCTGTCGCGTGTTCATCGCACTACCTCCTTGAGTTTTTAGTTTTTCTTGTTCCACGCGTAGAGTATTCTCTTAATTAGTTTCTCGCTTAAGACCCTCTTAGCTCCGATGTAGCGCTTCTTAAAGTACCTGTCGTTGAGGGATGAGATAGCAAGACCGTGAAACATTGAAGAGAAATGGACAAATTTTCCGTTCCCTATGTATATCCCGACGTGGGAAGGGAAACGGGCGTAGGTTCTAAAGAACACAAGGTCACCAACTTTCAGCTCATTTTTCTTGACGGGAACGCCTACGTTGAACTGGGCCCTTGCCGTTCTCGGCAGTTTGATTCCGAGCTTCCTGTAGACGTACATGGTAAACGACGAACAGTCAAGCCCTCTCTTTGGATTCCCTCCGCCGAAGACGTAAGGGGTGTTCCTTAGGTCTTTAAAGAGGCGCGCAAGTATTTTAAGGAGAGCGCTTTTATACTCAGGGTCTTCTAAGATGGACAAGTTCCAGTTGTCATAAGGGACGTTAAGGGGAGTTGAGAGGAGCTCCGCCAACTTCTCTCCCTCTTCATAGACGACACTCATAATAGGGTATATTTCGCTCCCTGCCTTAACCAGTGAGCCGGTTGCGGTAAGTTCGGACTTCTTTTCAAGGAAGCGAATGGTCTCACCGCTTTTTACAGGCCTATACCTTTTACCGGGAACTATTAACCTCTGTCCCGGCCTTAAAAGGTTACTCCTTAAACCGTTTAACCTCTTTATCCTTGCAATAGTTGTATGGAACTTCTTGGCTATCTTGTATAGAGAGTCTCCCCTTTTCACAACGTATATGTCCGCAAGGGCAGGAGAGGAAAGGAAGAAAACGATAAGCAAGAGAAGAACCACTCTCCTCACTTTCTATCCCCCGATAGCCTAAACCTATTTTATCACACAGAGGTTGGTACACCCTCTTCTTTCAGCTGGCTCTGGACGAACCTGTAGTAGTTAAAGAGTCCG
>QNYI01000146.1 GCA_003978805.1 Desulfurobacterium sp. | reverse complement strand
GGACAACAGAAGGCTCATAGAGACCTTAAAAAGCTTACGGGACTTGGGGAATACGGTAATTGTCGTTGAACACGACCTTGAAACCATAGAGAGCGCAGACTTCATCGTTGATATGGGACCGGGAGCTGGAGTCCACGGCGGAGAGGTTGTTGCAGCAGGAACTCCCGAAGAGATTAAGAAGAATGAGAAATCCCTCACCGGTAAATACCTCTCAGGGAAGCTAAAAATTGAAGTCCCAAAAGAGAGGAGAAAGCCTAAGGGTAAGTGGTTAAGGATAGTAGGAGCTCGGGAACACAACTTAAAGAACATAACCGTTGAAATTCCCTTAGGACTCTTTGTCTGCATCACGGGAGTATCGGGTTCTGGGAAGTCAACACTCATAAACGAGATACTCTACAAGGCCTTAGCGCGGGAAATTTACAAGAGTAAAGTCATTCCCGGAAAGCACGAAAGGATTGAAGGAATAGAAAACGTTGATAAAGTGGTAAGGGTTGACCAGTCCCCCATAGGGAGAACTCCTCGCTCAAACCCTGCTACCTACGTTGACGTCTTTACGCCGATAAGGGAGCTCTTTGCCGCAACGCCGGAGGCAAGGGCGCGGGGTTATAAAAAGGGGAGGTTCTCCTTCAACGTTCCCGGCGGAAGGTGCGAGGCCTGTAAGGGAGACGGCGTTATAAAGGTTGAAATGCACTTTTTACCAGACGTTTACGTGACCTGCGACGTATGCGGAGGGAAACGCTACAACAGGGAAACCTTGGAAATTACCTATAAGGGTAAGAACATCTACGACGTCTTAGAAATGACAGTTGAAGAGGCAATGGAATTTTTCAAGAACCACCCGACGATAATGAATAAGCTAAAAACCCTCTACGATGTCGGGCTGGGTTACATAAAGCTGGGACAGCCTGCGACAACCCTTTCAGGTGGAGAAGCCCAGAGAATTAAGCTGGCTAAGGAGCTCTCCAAAAAGGGAACGGGAAAAACCGTCTACATCCTTGATGAGCCCACAACGGGACTCCACCTCCACGATATAAAGAAACTCATAAACGTCCTCCAGAGGCTCGTTGATAAGGGAAACACCGTAATAGTTATTGAGCACAACCTTGACTTTATAAAGTGCGCAGACTGGATAATTGACTTGGGCCCCGAAGGTGGTGAAAGGGGCGGACGTGTAGTTGCAACCGGAACGCCGGAAGAAGTAGCTCAAACAGATACGTGGACAGGTAAGTTCTTAAGGGAAGTACTTAATAAAAAATAAGAAGCCCCCTTTCGGGGGCTGAATCTGCCAACCATCTACTAACTTAAAGGTGCTTCTGGATGTACTCTATAGCATCCCCTACTGTCTGTATCTTCTCGGCGTCTTCATCGGGAATCTCAATTCCAAACTCCTCTTCAAGAGCCATAACGAGCTCTACTGTATCAAGGGAATCTGCTCCGAGGTCTTCTACGAATGAAGCCTCAGGAGTTACCTCTTCAGGGTCTACTCCGAGTCTATCGGCTATGATTTCCTTTACCTTCTGTTCAATGTTTTCCATCCTCATAACCTCCCGAGTTTATTTTTAAGTATCGTCTGGAATTATAGCGTAAGCCTTAAAAAAGTCCACCGTTTACGTGAATAACTGTCCCCGTAATGTAAGAGGCCATATCAGAGGCTAAAAAGATGCAAACGTCGGCAACTTCCTCGGGCTTTCCTTCCCTTTTAAGGGGAATGGATTTAAGTATCTCCTGCTTTATCTTTTCCGGTATCTTTTCTGTCATGTCCGTCGTTATGTAACCGGGAGCGATACAGTTAACCCTTATTCCCCTTCCTCCGAGCTCCTTGGCGAGGGACTTGGTAAAACCTACAAGAGCGGACTTTGTTGAAGCATAGTTGACCTGACCTACATTACCGGTAAACCCGATGACAGAGGAGATGTTGATAATGTTCCCGCTTCTCCTTTTCACCATGTAGGGAACTACCGCCCTCGTAACGTTATAAACGCCGTTTAAGTTGGTGTCTATAACAGCGTCCCAGTCTTCTTCCTTCATCCTCAGAAACAGCGTATCCCTCGTTATTCCGGCATTGTTAATGAGAACGTCTATCCTTTCCTCTTTTTCAATTATTTCTGAAACTACCCTTTTAACTTCTTCCCTGTCGGTTACATCCATCTTTACGCCGTTCACCCCCATCTCTTCCGCTACGGTCTTTGTTCTCTCCTCGTTAGTTCCCGTAATGTAAACGATAGAACCTAAGCTCTTAAATCTTTCTGCAATGGCTCTTCCGATACCTCTCGTTCCTCCGGTCACTAAGACAACCTTACCCTTTAACTCCTCAAACATAGCTCCCTCCGTAATTATTTTGCAGCGTCAAGTCCTATACTGCCTATTACGGAAAAGACCGTAACAAGTATAACCGTTTTAACAAACCAGCTAAAAGTGCTGATGATACCCGGATAAATTCCGAGAATCAAAAGGGAGAGTGCAGAAACCACCAATGAGATGAAAAGGCTCGTCAAAAGCCTCAAAGGTATGAAACCTACAAGGTTCTGTGTTTTCCAGTTCCCAACGTTAGCATACCTTATGAAGATGAAAAGTCCCAGAACCGTGGCTATAAAAGTAAAAACTGCATGATAGAAAGTCATATTCTTTGAAATTTCCCAGATGTCGGCATTGGCAGCAAAGGGAAAAGCTAAAATTACAGCTCCTGTAACTTCCTGAATAAAGTCGTTAAAGTTAAAGTTCCTTTTGTTTACAGAAAGGGTTTCTGCTATCTCCTTTAACCTACTATCAATACTCTCTATTTCCTGCTTAAGCTCGTTTATCTCCCTCTTGTCCATACAGACCTACCTACAGCAACTTAAGAAAACGCAGGGTGTATATTACAATATTCCCCTAAAAGAGGTTGGGGAGCGCCAAATGAAAGTTAAACCCTTACTCCCGATTTTCGCAGTTCTTTTTTCCTACTCTGCTTCTTTCGCTCAAAACTGCCCAACACTTTCAGAAGTTCAGTCTATTCTCAATAGAACCTTAAAGACCCCCTTTACTGCTATTTCTGTTGAACCGGCAGAGAGCTTTTCGGCCTGCCAAGTTAAAACTGCCGAAGGAGAAACTTTCTTCCTATCCTTAGACAAAAAGTTCCTCATTGAAGGTTTCCTCACAGAAATTCCTCCCCTTAAGATATCTAAAGAGGACTACCTTAAACTAAAGAAAAACGTTCTCTTCAGTGTCGGGAAAGGAGAGGAAATTATCGTTATCACCAATCCTATATGTAACGCCTGTCGCAAGAACAGGAAAAAACTCAAAAGTTTAGCTGAGAAAGTAAAATTAGCTTTTGTTCCGGCTGCCTTTGACAGGGAGGAGGAAAAGGCTGCAGTTGACGCTGTCTGCAGAAAGAAGGACGCACAGAACTTCTTTGAAGTCCAGAATCCGCTATTAACCTGTGATACAGGTAAGTTAAAGGTTTGGACAGTTTCAGATACACTCAAAAAGTACGGAATAACAGGGACTCCGGTTTTTATTCTCCCTGATAGGAGCGTAGTGATAGGAATTTTAGAGCTCTCCCGGAAAGTTCAAAGCTTAAAGGCTTTTTAATTTGGTGGAGGTGGCGGGATTCGAACCCGCGTCCGGAGATGCGGCTCGGGTAGCTTCTACAGGCTTAGCCCGTGTTTTGGCCTCTCGCTCTGGGATTAGCCCACGGGCAGGCGTCCCAGAGCCAGCCCTCTTAGCTCTCGGCTACCCCCGGAGGGCGCGGGAAGTAGCCCAGCCCGCCTCTCTGTCGCCCTACCCGGAGCCGGCAGGCGGAGCTCCGGGGGACGTCGCCGCGTTTACTTAGGCGGCGAGAGCGAGTGTTTCGTCGGCAGCTATTTACAGTGCCTTTTACGGGTTGGCACCCGGCCTGCCACTACCCAAGCCTTTGCATCCCCGTCGAAACCATTCACCCCCACTTTATTTATCCACCACTTAAAATATAGACTGCTATTGCAAATTTGCAAATACCTCTACTTACTCAACCTTAAGAACAGCTAAAAAGGCCTCCTGTGGAACTTCCACTTTGCCGAGCATTTTCATTCTCTTCTTACCCTCTTTCTGCTTCTCAAGGAGCTTCTTTTTCCTCGTCACGTCTCCACCGTAACACTTTGCAAGAACGTCCTTCCTTAAAGGCTTAATGGTAGAGCGGGCAATTATCTTGTTCCCAATTGCAGCCTGTATCGCAACCTCAAAGAGCTGTCTGGGAATTATTTCTTTGAGCTTATCAACAAGTTGCCTTCCTCTCTGGTAGGCCTTATCCCTGTGAACGATAACGGATAAAGCATCAACAGGCTTTTTGTTTATGAGAATGTCAAGCTTAACAAGGTCGGAAGGTCTATAACCTGCAAACTCGTAGTCAAAGGAAGCGTAACCGCGAGAAACAGACTTCAGCTTATCAAAGAAATCAAAGAGAATCTCAGAAAGCGGCATGTCGTAGCGGAGCTCCACCCTCGTCTGGTCAAGGTAGGTAAAGCCCGTCTGAATACCACGCCTATCCTGACACAGTTGCATTATCGGCCCTACGTACTCTGCCGGAGTAATTATTGAAGCGCTTATGTAGGGCTCTTCAATCCTCTCTATTTTTTCAGCAGGGGGCATTTCGGCAGGGTTCTGAACGTCAACTACGCTACCGTCTTTAAGGTAAACTTTATAAATAACGCTTGGAGCAGTAGCTATAAGGTTTAAGCCAAACTCCCTTTCTAACCTCTCCTTTATAACTTCCATGTGGAGGAGTCCTAAGAAGCCACACCTAAAACCAAAGCCAAGAGCAGCAGAAGTCTCTGGCTCAAAAAAGAGGGCAGCATCGTTGAGTTTTAGCTTCTCAAGGGCCTCTTTAAGGTTCTCGTAGTCATCAGAGTCTACAGGGTAAAGTCCTGCAAAGACCATAGGTTTAGCAGGCCTAAAACCGGGACAAGGCTCTTCTGTTGGGTTCTCTGCGTCTGTTATCGTATCACCAACCTGCGTATCTTCAATATTTTTAATGTTTGCCGCTATCCAGCCCACTTCACCGGCCTTTAGTTCTTCAAGCTGAATTCTATGAGGAGTCTGGGTTCCAACCTCAACGACCTCAAACTCCTTGCCGTTTGACATGAGCTTTATTCTCATCCCCGGCCTTATAACGCCGTCAAAAACTCTTACAAAGGGAATAACCCCCTTGTAGTTGTCGTAGTAAGAGTCAAATATCAGCGCCTTTAAAGGCTTTTCAGGGTCTCCAGAGGGGGGAGGAACTCTCTTTACTATTGCCTCAAGTATTTCCTTTATCCCTATCCCTTCCTTTGCAGAGGCCAAGATCGCCTCATCAGGGTCAAGTCCAAGAACGTCTGCAATCTGCTCCTTCACCCACTCAACATTTGCGCTCGGAAGGTCTATCTTGTTTATGACGGGAATAATCTCAAGGCCTGCATCAAGGGCTAAGAAGAAGTTGGCAATGGTCTGGGCTTCAATCCCTTGAGTTGCGTCAATAACTAAGAGAGCTCCCTCACAGGCCGCCAAGCTCCTTGAAACCTCGTAGGTAAAGTCCACGTGGCCGGGAGTATCTATAAGGTGCATAGTGTAGGTCTTTCCGTCGTCGGCCTTATACTTCATACGGACGGCGTTAAGCTTGATGGTAATGCCCCTTTCCCTCTCAAGCTCTAAGGTATCAAGCATCAAGCATCTGCTCTTTGAGCTCTCTCTTAGAAACCGTTCCCGTATACTCAAGAAGCCTGTCTGCCAAAGTGGACTTACCGTGATCAATGTGGGCAATTATGCAGAAGTTCCTGATTAACTCCTGATTCATCTAAAGCCCCTTATAGTGGATTTATAACTACTATGTCGCTAACTACAGAGAAATCTTTGTCTGCCGTTAGAATATATTTCAGATTTCTACTTTTCATCAACGTAACAGTGATTGCATCATTTCCAAATAAACCGTAGGTATCAATAACCTTCTTTGACTTTGCTATTACGCTGGTATCTACTGTAAGCACTTGAGCATTTATGTCTTCCATAAACTGAAAGAGTACATCGTACACATAAGACAAGGACTTTACTTTTTCCTTACTTTCTCTAAGCTTCTTCGGAATATTTGAAGTAAAGCCAAATTTCCTACTAGCCTCTAGACATATCAACTTAAAGAGAACCTCATCCACAACTCTGGTAGAAGTTATTACCTTGGTCTGTCCCAAGGCTGCCATATTAAATATTTCACAGGTTAAATCATTAGCCTGTCCGGTGAGGAAATAGATAAAAGCATTACTGTCAACAAAAATTTTTCTGTTACGTAGCTCAACCTTCATAGTAAATTTCCT
>QNYI01000129.1 GCA_003978805.1 Desulfurobacterium sp. | reverse complement strand
CTTCATACATTAAATCAACAAATACTTTATCCAGTCCACTTGTTTTATCTATTGCTGTACCGGTAATTTGGGTGAGTGTTTGAATATAACTGCCACTTGATGGAGATGTCAATCTCTCAAGCAAAAAGAGATTACCACGCCCTTTTAAACCTTTCCTACCTTCTGGTCTCTTTTCCAGCTGGGAAACTCTCCGACAGGGTAGGTAGGAGGTTTCCCCTTTCTGCTGGTTATTTTCTAACCGCCCTGAGTCTCTTTACCCTATCGCTTCACTCCGGGATTGTCCTCCTTACAGCTTCTTTCCTCCTTTACGGTTTAGCCCTTGGAATAACGGATACCGTCCAGAGGGCTCTCACTGCAGACATTGTCGGAAAAGAGAGGAGAGGAACAGCTTACGGTCTGTTTCACGGAGTAACGGGAGTGGGAGCTCTGCTGGGGAACCTACTTGCAGGGTATCTGTGGAATTTATATGGAAACATCTCCTTTGCACTATTTGGAGTTCTCTGTATTATGGCTACAATCTTTTTAAACGTAGTTGACTCTCAGAACTAACCTTTTGGGGGAGAGAATGGCTTCTGCTGTTGTGGTTTTCTCCGGAGGTCTTGACTCAACAACTGCTCTATACTGGGCAAAGAGGAAGTTTGATAAGGTCTACGCCATCACCTTTTACTACGGTCAGAGACACTCCCTTGAAGTTGAGATGGCAAAAATTACGGCAAAGAACGCCGGCGTAGAGGAACACCTCCTCTTTGAGGTTGACCTTTCAAAGTTTGGAGCTTCTGCATTAACGGACATGAGCATAGAGGTTCCTGAAACAAAATCTATTGAGGAGATAAAAGAGAGAGGAATTCCTGTAACCTACGTTCCCTTTAGGAACGGGGTCTTTATAGCTTTGGCGGCGGCTTACGCTGAGGCGAAAGGGACTACCCACTTGGTCGGTGGCTGGAACGCCGTTGACTACAGCGGTTATCCTGACTGTCGTCCAGAGTTTTTAAAGGCTATGGAGGAGGTCTTAAATAGGGGAACGAAGCTCGGAGCTGAAGGGAAAGAGTGGCACATTCATGCTCCCCTAATCCACCTGACAAAGGGAGAGATAATAAAGCTCGGTCTTGAGCTCGGGGCAGATTACTCCTACTCCCTTTCCTGCTACAGGGGAGGTGAAATACCCTGTATGAAGTGTGATAGCTGTATCCTGAGGGCAAAGGGATGGGCAGAAGTCGGAGTTACCGACCACCTTATTGAGAGGCTTAGGAAAGAGGGGAAAATAGCCGAGTAAGTTACCCAAAGAGAACACTACAGACCTTACCTATTACTGTGTTTGATACAAAGAGCGCCGGAACTCCAAGGGAAAGCCTTGGTCTTTCATAGACCAAGTAACCTTCCTCTATTAAAAGCTGGAGAAGGGCTTCTTTTCTAACGGCCTCCTCAAAACGTTCCTTTAAGCCTAACTCTTCCAGATTAACGCCTCTAAGGAGTCTCATTCCCATTATGAGCTTTAGCTCTTTCTCCTCCTCTTCCGTGTAGTCAACGGTCTCTTCCTTTAAGATTTCTCCCCTTTCAAGGGCCTCTATGTACTTTCTTACATCGGAAACGTTTCTCGTGTAGCGCCTGTTCACGTAGGAGGCTGCAGAGGGCCCGATTCCGACGTAGTCTTTAAGTTTCCAGTAGCTTAAGTTATGCTTTGCCTCAAACCCTTCCCTGCAGAAGTTTGATATCTCGTAGTGCTCAAAGCCGGCAGATTCAAGAACGTCTTTTATGAGGTAGTACATCTCTTTAAGGGAATCCTCAGGAGGGAGTTCCAGCTTTCCCACTTCAAGGAGGGAGTAAAAGGGAGTTCCTTTGTAAAGGGTTAGTGCGTAGGTTGAAACGTGCTTTACGGGGAAGGAGAGGAGGGTTTCAAGGTCTTTTTGGAGCTCTTTTAAAGTCTGGCCGGGAGCTCCGTAGATTAGGTCTGCCGAGACATTATGAAAGACGCTTAAGACCTCTTCAAGGGCTCTTAGGTTCTCCCTACTGTCCTGTCTTTTTCCGAGAGCTCTGAGGGTTCTGTCTGAAAAGCTCTGAATCCCTAAGCTTATCCTGTTTACTCCCATCTCCCTTAAAGTTTTTAAGTAATCCCTTTTTACATCTTCGGGATTCATTTCAACTGTAACTTCCGAAAACTGACCGACAGCTTTAAGGATTGACGAAAAGAATTCCGTCTCCATGAGGGAGGGAGTTCCACCTCCAAAGTATACGGTGGGGAACTGGGTGAACGCCGGTAAACGGAGGGAGAGCTCGGTAAGGACGGCTCTACTGTAAGAAGCTCTCAGCTCAAGGGAAGGGACGGAATAGAAGTCGCAGTAGGGACACTTAACCTTACAGAAAGGAACGTGAACATAGAGGGAAGCTACCAGTTTTCCTACCCCTCAAGCTTCTTAATTTTCTCTTTAATATCGGGGTCATTCAGAACCCTGTTGGCCTCCCTGTACCAGAGGAGAGCTCTATCCTTTTCCCCCATTTCCTCGTATATCTCTCCGATTATCTCCTTAAGTCTTGCCTGTTGCTCCTGAGTAAGGCGGGGGTCGTTAATAACGTCCATGAGGAAGGTAAGGGCATCCCTAAACTTTCCTTGAAGCCTGTAGGCGTTAACTATGAGCTGAACCGCTTTAAAGAAGTACTTATCCGAGCCTAAGACCTTTTTGGCATTCTCTATAGCGCTATTGTAGTTTCCTATACCGAGCATTGCCTCAGCCATAGAGATGTACTTCGTACCGTCCTCTTCCAGCATCTTTATCTCTGAGCTTATATCCTCTGCCTTTTCGGCCTCCTCAGAGCTCTTTACGAACTCCTCTGCTATCGTATCAAAGTTTGCCTCTATGGCCTTGTCAAGGAACTCCAGTATCTCCTCAGGCTCGGGGAGCTCCTCAGCAGAGAAGGAGATGTGCATCTCTTCAAGCTCTGGGAACTTGGAGCTGACCGTCGTGTAGAGAACCTTGTACATATTGCTATCAAGGAGTTTGAGTTTTTCAAGGTACTCGTACCCTTCTTCCACCTCTCCAAGCTCAAAGTTTACCAAGGAAAGCAAGAAGTACTTAGCTTTGGGGGAAGGAACGGACTTAGCTATCTCCTTGAGGAAGTTTAACCTATCATTTGCCTTAAAGACAGAAACGACGAACTTGAGGAAGTCGGGGTTATCGTGGTACTCCTCTATCAACTTAATGAGTAACGTGTTTACATTGCCGTCGGAGAGGTAGGAAAGAGTTTCTACTATCTGCCTGTCAAGATTCTCAGTCCGTCTTATTTCCCGGGCTTTAAGGAAGGCCCTTAAAGCGGCCTTAAAGTTGCCGAGGTTGGCGTACATATTGCCGGTAAGGATGTAGTTGGTGAAGGCCTCCTCCTTTTTCCCCTCCTGCATAAGAATGTCTGCGTACTTTTCGTAGAATAGGGGGTGGAACTGCTCTTGAAGGAATTTCTCAAAGAGGTTCGTTAAAACTTCTGTCTTTCCACCGCTCTTCTTGAACTCCCTGTAAGCCTCCTCTAAGACCTTGAAGGCCTCGTAAAAGAGCTCTTTCTTCCTGTAGGCCTGTATAAGAAGCTTAAGGGCTTGAATGTTAAGAGGGTCTATCTTTAGAACCTTCTTAAGTATAGGAATAGCGATATCGTAGTACTCCTCCTTTATCTTCTTCTCCGCGAAGCTGAGGAGAACATTAATAGCCTGTTCTTTCTTACCGAGCTTAACGAGGGCATCAACGTAAGAGTTTAGTATAGAAACCGAGTCCGGGTACTTCTTGATTAGCTTTTCACCTATCTCTGCCACCGTCAAGTAATCCCTGTTACTTACGGCGCGGCTGAACTCTTCCTCTTCCGATCGTTTCCTAAACAGGCCGAAGAAAGCCAAATTCCCTCCTTTACGTCTTAAATCTTTTCAGACCTACGGGTGTATTATAATACATCCTGAGTAACAATATGATAAACCCCGGGCATTTAAAATATTTTAAAAGTTCCATTCCTACACAAGCGTGCCTTTAAGAGATTTTACAAAAAATTCTCTTTACACGGACTAAATTTCTACTCTAAGATAACCAGCTTTGAGGATAGAGCTAAGGTGAGGCGGGCCTTTTCACTTCTGGAACTTGTAGTTGTTCTAATGATTATTTCTATCGTCTCTATACTGGCACTTCCAGCTTTTGTGAGCGAGAGTGAGAGTTCTATTCAAGGGTTTGAGAACCGGCTAAAAGGTGCAATGGATGGCTTGTTCTCTTTCTCTTCAACTCCCGAAGTCTGTGTAGACTTTAGGGACAATAGTGTAGAGGTATCTGGAGAGAGGATAGTCTTCCCTAAGGGGTTAGAGTTAACGGTTCTTGTATCACCGGGCAAGGTGGTTTCCGCCCACAGCGTTTCTAAGTACTGTTTTTCAGGAAATACCCCTACAGTCTTTGGGCTCATAGCAAAGGGGAATTCGGTATACTACACTGTAATGGTCTTTACCCTCTCGGGAGAAACCAAAATAATGCAACTAAATGAAGCAGAAGTAGAAACTTTCAAGGACAAGGTATTTAAGGGGAGGGTAACAGAGTGGTTCAGCTTCTACTCGTCCTGATACTACTTGCTATAATAGGACTGTTCCTATTTTCAATCAGGCTCTTTTTCTACATGAAAGAGCTATTTCTGAAGGCGGAAGAGATAGAAGCTGAACTTATTAAAGTTGACAAAAGAATCTCTAAGCTTACGGATGAGCTTTCAAGGAAGGAAGATGAGATAAAGTTCCTTCAGAATCAGTACAAAGTATTCGTAAAAGCCTTAAAGGAGCGGGAGAGATGAAGGATTTTATATCTATGCTTGATGCCGATATGCTATTCATAGAGAACATCATACACCTTAGTGCGTTCTTAAAAGAAAAGCAAAAGAGGGGAGAGATATACCGCCCCCTTGAAGGTTTTACGGCTGCTCTGATCTTTGAAAAACCCTCTACAAGAACCCGCGTTTCTTTTGAGGTGGGAGTTTACCAGCTGGGAGGACACGGAGTTTATATGGACACTCAAGGTTCCCAGCTCGGAAGGGGAGAGCCGATAAAAGATACAGCAAGGGTTCTCTCTCGTTACGTAGACTTAATAGTTATAAGGACTTTCGGCCAAGAGAGGGTAGAGGAACTGGCCAAGTACTCTGACGTTCCTGTCATAAACGCCCTAACGGACGAAGAACATCCCTGTCAGGTTCTTGCCGACCTGTTTACCATTTGGGAGTATAAGAGGACGCTAAAGGGGCTAAAGGTTGCCTTTGTAGGTGACGGTAACAATATGTGTAACTCTTGGCTCATTGCAGCGGCCTTTACAGGGATGAAGTTTTACGCTGCAACACCGAGGGGCTTTGAACCTCTTGAGCGCTACGTTGAGAAGGCCAAGGAAATCGCCTCAGAGACCGGCGCTGAGATTGTAGTTACAAACGATCCGATAGAGGCGGTGAGGGAGGCCGATGTTATCTACACGGACGTCTGGGCTTCAATGGGACAGGAAAGGGAGGCCGAGGAGAGGAGAGAGGTGTTTATGCCCTATCAGGTTAACGGAGAACTTGTAAAACATGCAAAGCCGGATTTCCTCTTTATGCACTGCCTCCCTGCCCACAGGGGAGAAGAGGTAACGGAAGAGGTGCTTGAAGGGGAAAGGTCTATCGTGTGGGATCAGGCAGAAAACAGGCTTCACACCCAAAAGGCGCTGATACTTAAGCTGGTGAGGAAAGCTAACTTCTGATAGATTTTGAGATTTTGGGCTTTCTTATGCTTTTAACGTAGCTTTTAACAACCATGGCCTCTTTCGCAAGAAGTTTTTTAATACCGAAGTAGGAAAGCACAGAGAATATAGCTCCGAGGAAAATTCCGCCGACGAACGTCGGAAAGATTATCTCTTTCCCTGAAGATATAAGGCTACTTACCGAGGTGAAATCAA
>QNYI01000027.1 GCA_003978805.1 Desulfurobacterium sp. | reverse complement strand
TCCTCAGGTGAATTTCAATCTCGGCATTCTCGTTATCAAGGGTTGCAATCTCTTGGTCGGGGGTAAGGAGCTCCACCTGTGACGGAAGCTTAAAGTCCCTTGCATAAACCTTACCGGGACCCTTCTTCCTTAACTCTATAAACACAGGTCCTTCACCGTGAAGGACAAAACGGAGCTGTTTTATGTTAAGGACAATCTCAACTACATCTTCAACTACTCCCGGGATCGTAGAAAACTCGTGGTAAACGCCTTCAAACTTTACAGCTGTCGGAGCCGCTCCTTCTATGGAAGAGAGGAGAACCCTCCTGAGAGCGTTACCTACGGTAACACCGTAGCCCTTTTCAAGAGGCTCAACCACGAACCTTCCGTAAGTGTCCGTGTGTTCCTCCCAGAGAAACTTCTCAGGAGTTATAAATTCAACCATTATTTCCTCCGAAAACAATTAACTATTACTTGGAGTAGAGCTCAACGATGAGGTGTTCCTCAATAGGAATCTCAATCTCTTCCCTTGTAGGCTCTGCCTTTACAATACCCTTAAAGTTCTCAGGGTCAAGCTCAAGCCAAGAAGGGATTCCCCTCTTCTGAGCAAGCTCCATCCCTTCCTTAATCTGAGGAATATCCCTGCTCTTCTCCTTAACTTCAATAACGTCTCCCGGCTTTACAAGGTAAGAAGGTCTGTCAACCTTCTTCCCGTTAACAAGGATGTGGCCGTGAACGACAAGCTGTCTTGCGTGCCTGTGGGACTTACCGAAGCCGAGCCTGTAAACAACGTTGTCAAGCCTGCTCTCAAGGAGCTTGAGGAGGTTTTCACCGGTCTGCCCCTTCATACGCTCGGCCATCTCGTAAAAGCGCCTGAACTGCCTCTCCCTTACGCCGTAGTAGTACTTAACTTTTTGCTTCTCCATAAGTTGACGGGCGTAGTAGGAGAGCTTACGTCTTGTACGGCCGTGCTGGCCCGGAGGATAAGGTCTCCTGTCAAGGATGGACTTACCCTTAAGGGTCTTCTCTTCTCCAACGTATATGTTAACACCGAGTCGTCTGGCAATACGCCACTTTGGTCCCGTATACCTTCCCATCTACTACCTCCGTTACACCCTTCTTCTTTTTGGTGGTCTACAGCCATCGTGGGGAATGGGAGTAACGTCCTTAATGGCCTTCACGTTAAGACCTGCAGCGGCAATAGCCTTAATGGCAGTCTCCCTTCCGCCACCGTTCCCCTTAATCCTGATTTCAACGTCCCTTACGCCGAACTCCTTCATAGCCCTTTCGGCTGCCTTTGTAGCTGCAAGCTGAGCGGCGTAAGGGGTGCTCTTCCTCGTTCCCTTAAATCCAACTGTTCCACCGCTTTCCCAACAGAGGGTATTTCCGTCCTTGTCGGTAAAGGTAACTATAGTATTGTTGAACGTTGTCTGGATATGAGCTATCGCAAAGGGAACAGTCCTCTTCTGCCTCTTCTTAGCGCCTTTTTTGGCCCTTGCCATAAACAACCTCCTCTAATTACTTCTTAGTTGCCTTCTTCTTACCGGGAACGGTCTTCCTCGGTCCCTTCCTCGTCCTTGCGTTTGTTCTCGTTCTCTGACCTCTAACGGGAAGGCCAAGCCTGTGACGAACGCCCCTGTAACACCCGATCTCAATGAGACGTTTAATGTTCATAGCGATCTCTTTTCTGAGCTCACCCTCAACCTTATACTCCGTCTCAATAATTCTCCTGATCTTTGCGATCTCCTCTTCACTTAGGTCCTTAACCCTCTTCTCCGGGTCAATCCCGGCCTTCTCGCAGATCTTAAAGCCGGTCTTGATTCCGATACCGTAGATATAAGCGAGAGAGTAGGGAACTTTTTTGTTATCCGGAATGTCAACTCCTGCTATCCTCGCCACCGTTAGCCTCCTTACTTACCCTGTCTTTGTTTGTGTTTGGGGTTCTCACAGATAACCCTTACTACTCCCTTTCTCCTGATAATCTTGCACTTAGGGCAAATCTTCTTTACAGACGGCCTTACCTTCATCTGCGTACCTCTCCCTCAGTAGTTTAGCTTTGTGCCACACAGCCGCGGTATGTAAAGGGACGGTTAACCTTTCCTGTAGATAATCCTTCCCCTCGTTAAATCGTAAGGGCTCAGCTCAACAACTACACGGTCCCCGGGTAAAATCCTGATGAAGTGAACCCTCATTTTCCCCGAGGCGTGGGCAAGGACTTGATGACCGTTGTCAAGTTCTACCTTAAAGTAGGCGTTGGGGAGTGCCTCTACTACCTTTCCTTCTACCTGAATACCTTTCTCCTTTGCCATCCTTCCTTTTACCCCTGACAGAACATAAGGTTTAAATTGCGGACATAATTATAGTCCCTTCTTCCGTGATAGCAACATCGTGTTCAAAGTGAGCCGAGAGCTTACCGTCCTTTGTAACCACAGTCCACCTGTCCCTCTTTACCTTTACCTTCCCCGTTCCCTCGTTTACCATCGGCTCAATCGCAAAGGTCATCCCCGGCTCCAAAGTTATATCGGGATACCCTTTATAGACGTAGTTTGTAATCTGGGGCTCCTCGTGGAGGGAACGGCCTATACCGTGCCCTGCGTAACCTCTGGTTACGTTAAAGCCGTGGGACTCTACATACCGCTGAATAGCCCTTGAAATGTCTATAAGTTTTCCACCTGCCTTAGCCGCCTCTATACCTCTGTAAAGGGACTCTCTGGTAACATCTATGAGTCTTTTAGCCCTTTCAGAAACTTTGCCTACCGGCACAGTTACGGCAACGTCACCTATCCAGCCGTCAACTATCGCTCCAAAGTCAAGGCTTACGATATCCCCTTCCCTGAACACCTTGTTCTTCGTCGGAAGGCCGTGAACAACCTCTTCGTTAACGGAGACGCAGATAGCTCCCGGGAAACCTCCGTAACCGAGAAATGCAGGTTTCACGCCGTAATCCTTACAGTAGCTCCTTGCAAGCTTGTCTATATCAAGCGCCGTCATCCCCGGAGCTACCTGCTCTGCAATTTTTAAGAGTATCTCCATCGTCGTAGCAGCTGCAGTCCTAAGCTTTGCTATTTCATCCGGAGTTTTAAGGATAATGCCGTGTTTAGTTTTCCTTGCAGTCTTAACCATTTAGGCCTAAACTCTCCTCAATTTTCTTTGTAATCTCTTCAATCTCTCCAACGCCGTAAACCTCTACAAGGAGACCTTTTTCAGCGTAGTAGTCAACGAGGGGAGCGGTCTGCTCCCTGTAAACTTTAAGCCTGTTCCTTATAACGTCCTCTCTATCGTCAGCCCTTCCGCGGGCTAAGAGCCTCTTAACTATCTCCTCATCGTCAACGTTGAGGTAGATAACCTTATCAAGGGGGAGGGAGAGCTCCGCAAGTAGTTCGTCAAGGGCTTCGGCCTGAGCTATCGTCCTCGGGAACCCGTCAAGGATAAATCCTCTCTCCTTTACGTCCGGCCGGGAAAGCCTCTCCCTGATGATCCCGATAATCACCTCATCGGGAACCAGCTCTCCCCTGTCCATGTAAGACTTTGCAAGCTTCCCGAGTTCCGTTCCCTCTCTAACTGCCGCCCTCAGGATATCTCCCGTTGATATATGGGGAACGTTGTACTTTTCGGCTATCCTGACTGCCTGTGTCCCTTTTCCTGCTCCGGGGGGCCCCAAGAAAACGACCTTTATCACTTCGCACCTCCAGCGCCGAGTTTCATCCTACGCCTGCGCCTTCCCAAGAACCCTTCATAGGAAAGGGTCAGGGCGTAGGCCTCCATCCTCCTAAGCGTATCAAGGGCTACACCTACAACGATGAGGATTGCAGTTCCTCCAAAGTAAAAGGGTAGCTGCATTTTTCGGGTAATGATTAGGGGAATAATGGCCACGAGGGTTAAAAAGACTGCTCCTGCAAACGTTAACCTTGAAACAATCCTGTCAAGGTACTTAGCCGTATCGCTTCCAGCTCTCACACCGGGGATAAACCCACCGTGCTTGTTTAAGTTTTCGGCAATTTCCTCAGGGTTGAAGATAACGGCAGTGTAGAAGTAGGTAAAGAAGAAGATGAGAGCTCCGTAAACAAGCAGGTAAACGGTGCTCCCCGGCTGTAAAAAGTCGTAGATTGACTGGGCAATCGGGTGGTGGATAAACTTAACAACGGTTGCAGGGAACATTAAAACGGAAGCTGCAAAGATAATCGGAATTACGCCAGCAGGGTTTAGCTTTATAGGAAGGTAACTTGAGTAGCTCCCGACGGAGAGAGTGCCGATAATTCTCCTTGCGTAGTGGAGGGGAACGCGCCTTTCAGCCTCCTGTATGTAGACAATGGCTGCAATCATAGCAAGGATGATTACGATGACACCTATGGCCTTGAAAAGGGTCATATCCCCGTTTTTGAGCATTGTGAACATAGTAAAGACGGCGTTGGGAATTCGTGAAACGATCCCAGCAAAAATGAGAATTGACATGCCGTTACCGATTCCCCTCTCCGTTATCTTCTCTCCGAGCCACATCAGGAAAGTTGCACCGGCAGTAAGGCAGGTAACGCAAACGAAGATAAAGGTGAAACCGGGATTTGGAACAACAGACACTCCCGTCGGGCTCTTCATTGTTTGAAGTCCGATGGCAATACCTAAGGCCTGTATAAAGGCTAAGAGGACTGCTCCGTAACGGGTATACTGGTTAATCTTCCTCCTTCCGTACTCTCCCTCTTCTTTTGCAAGCTTTTCAATGGAGGGAATGGCTACGGTTAAAAGCTGCATGATAATGGAAGAGCTAATGTAGGGCATAACACCGAGGGCAAATATCGTCAGCTTACTCAGAGCTCCTCCGGAGAAGACGTCCATAAAGCCGAAAACTGTCCCTTGAGCCTTTTTAAAGAACTCAGAAAGGGCTAAGACGTCTATTCCGGGGGTAGGAATGTGAGCTCCCAGCCTGTAAACGGCTAGGAGCAACATTGTGAATATGAAACGTCTCCTAAGTTCCGGAACCTCCGTTACGTTGGCGAAGATTTTAGAAAGGTTCATTCTATCTCCTCGCAGGTGCCCCCGGCAGCCTCAATCTTGGCCTTGGCAGAAGCAGAGAACTTATGAGCTTTAACCGTGAACTTCTTAGTAACTTCACCGTCCCCCAAGATTTTCACAGGAAGCTTCTTCTTAACAAGCCCAACTTCCCTTAAAACTTCAGGGGTAATAACGGCACCGTCCTCAAACCTCTCCTCTAAATCCTTAACGTTAACGATGGCATACTCCTTCTTAAACGGAGCGTTTGAGAATCCCCTCTTGGGGAACCTCATATAGAGAGGGGTCTGTCCACCTTCAAACCCGGGCCTCGTTCCACCCTTCCATCCAGACCTTGCCTTCTGTCCTTTCTGACCCCTTCCGGAAGTCTTACCGTGACCGGAACCGTGACCTCTACCTACTCTCTTCTTCTCCCTTACAGCGCCGGGGTTTGGTCTTAAGTTATCTAACCTGAGCTCCATTTTACTCCTCCACAGGTTCTACTTTTACAAGCTCTTTTACCTTCTCTATCATACCTTGTATAGCAGGGTTAAGCTCTTTAACGGTAGTAGCCCCCCTCTTGTGAAGACCGAGGGCTTCAAGGGTTGCCCTCTTCCTCTTACTCTTTCCGGCAAGTCCCCTAATGAGAGTTATCTTAACCTTGGCCATCTTTACCTCCTGATGATTTCACCTTCTTTCGTCACTTTCCTGCCGGGGAGTTTCCAGCGCTTGCGGAGCTCCTCAACGGGAACACCGCGGAGCCTTGCGAACTCTTCAGGCGTCTTGAGCTGTTCAAGGGCTTTCATAACAGCCCTTACAACGGTGTGGGGGTTGGTAGAACCGATAACTTTTGTAAGAACGTCGGTTACCCCGGCAGACTCAAGGACGGCACGAACAGGAGCAGACGCAATAACTCCCGTACCGGGAGCGGCCGGTCTCATAATTATCTTTGAAGCTCCAAACTTTGCCTGAACCTCAAAGGGAATAGTTCCATCTACAACGGGAACCTTTATGAGGTTCTTCTTTGCATCCTCAACG
>QNYI01000100.1 GCA_003978805.1 Desulfurobacterium sp. | reverse complement strand
TCATCTTTTTCGGCCTCATCTCAAAGAGCCTAACCTTATAACCCCTTTGAGCTATCTTCCACGTAGCTTCAACCCCTGCAAGCCCAGCTCCAATTACGTTTACCACGTTGTTTTTTTTCAATTTGCCTCCCTTTCGCTTGTTGTGTTTTAAAATTTAACTTAGATTTGTCCTCCGGAAAGTGGAAGATGGAAAAGAAGTTGAGCCTACTTCAAGCCACCGCAATGGCGGTGGGAACTATGATAGGTGCCAGTATATTCTCCATCTTCGGCTTTGGAGTAAAGGTTGCAGGGAACGGCTTACCCTTTGCCTTTCTCCTCAGCGCTCTTTATGCTTTTATGACGGCCTACTCTTACGCCCATATGGGTAGAAAATTTATCTCAAACGCAGGCCCCATAGCCTTCGTTCACAAAGGTTTTGGCGATTCCCCCTTTGTTGGTGCACTCTCTCTACTGATGTGGTTTAGCTACGTCATATCTATTGCCCTTTTCGCCGTAAGTTTCGCAGGCTATTTTCTACCGCTCATCCACCTAAACTACCCCGTTCTCCATACTGTCGTAGAGGTTGCCGTTATTGCATTCTTCGGAGCAATAAACTTCTTCGGCGGTTCAAGGGTAGTAGGAAAGCTTGAGTTCTGGATAGTCTTTTTAAAGTTGCTCGTGTTACTTATCTTCATAGTGGCCGGCCTCTCTGTTATACACCCTCAGTTCCTAAAACCCGTCCTCAACCAGTCTTACTTAAAGGGTATCTTGAGCGCTTCTGTTATCTTCTTTTTGTCCTACATGGGATTTGGCCTTGTTACAAACATAAGCGAAAACGTGGAGAACCCTTCAAAGAACGTTCCGAGGGCGATTTACTTGAGCATACTTTTAGTGATGCTGGTCTACGTCGGCGTTTCGGTTTCTGCCCTTGGAGCTCTCCCGCCATCTGAGATTACAAAATATGCAGAAAACGCCCTCGCAGTCGCCGCAGAGCCGGCACTTGGGAAATTCGGCTTTCTCCTCCTTTCCTTGGGAGCTCTCATAAGCATCTCCTCTGCCCTCAACGCAACAATCTACACCGGTGCAAACGCTTCTTACGCCTTAATGAGAGAGGGATATATCCCTCTGCCTGAACGCTTAGTTGAGAGGAGGTGGATAAGCGAAAGGTTCGGCCTCTACTTAACGTGTGGCCTGAGCTTGTTGTTTGCCCTCTTTTTCAACGTTACCTCTGTAGCTTCAATGATAAGCATTACTACAACAGCCATCTATATCGGCGTTATCCTCTCTCACTTAAAGCTTGCCGACAGGGTAGGAGGTTCTAAGGGACTTATTTTCTTCAACCTCATCGTTATAACCTTTGTTGCGGTAGAAATAGCCGTTTACCAGTTTGAGAACAACAAAATGACCTTCTTTACAACGTTGCTTCTCTTTTTCCTCTCTTTTACCCTTGAACTCTTTTACTACCGTAAGCGCAGGAGAGCTCTGCCCTTCATTCGTCCAAGCAGGGAGAGGTTATGGCAAAGATACTGAGGGACTTAAAAAAGCTCAAAGAGCTGGTGGAGGATTTAAAGTCTCAGGGAAAGAGGATAGTCTTTACCAACGGTTGCTTTGACATCCTCCACGCCGGGCACGTTGACTACCTTGAAAAGGCCAAGTCCTTCGGGGATATCCTGATAGTAGGGATGAACAGCGACGACTCTATAAGGAGGATAAAGGGAGAAAAGCGTCCGATTGTTCCGGAAAGTTACAGAGCAAGGGTTTTAGTGGGTCTTAGGGCAGTGGACTACGTTTTTATATTCACTGACGATACTCCCTACGAGGTAATTAAGACCGTTAAACCTCACGTCCTTGTAAAGGGTGCAGACTGGGAACTTGAGAAAATTGTCGGAAGGGAGTTTGCCGAGAGGGTAGAGAGAATTCCTTTTAAGTACGACATTTCTACTACAAGGATAATAGAGAAGATAAAAGAAAGATACTGCCGGGACTTATAGGTTGGCGAAAATAAAACAAAAACCTGAAGACTTTGAAGTTAGGGAAGTTTTAAAAGAACCTGTCAAGAAAAACGGCTCTTTCTTGATTTACGAGTTATGGAAGAAGGGGCTTGAAACGGAAGAGGCGATAAGAAGAGTTGCCAACCTCTCCCACGTTCCTGTAAGAGTAATCTCAAGGGGAGGTTTAAAGGACAAGAACGCCGTCACCGTTCAGTTTGTAACCGTTCCAGAAAGGTTCAAGTTAAGGGAGATTTCCCTTCCGAATTTAAAGCTCAAGCTCGTCGGCAGGAGGAGTAGACCTTTAACTCCTTCTGAGGTTAAAGGAAACCTTTTTAGGATAAGGGTAAGGGGAGCTCCTCTTCCTCCAAAAGAGAGGGTAGAAGTTCTAAAGTTACTCGGTGTTCCGAACTACTACGGTGAACAGAGGTTCACCCCCGTAAGGGACAACACTTTCTTTGTGGAGTACCTAGTGAAAAGAGACTTAGAGGGAGCTCTCCTTTACCTTTTTAAACCTGCAGGGTGGGAAGGTTCAAGAAGCCGTAAAGGTAAAAAGGCCTTTCTGAGAAGAGACTACGAAACTGCCGAAAGGTTCCTTACAGGCTGGAGGAGGAGGGTAGCTGGCTTCTTAAAGAAAAGCCCTGACAGTCTCAAAGAGGCCTTTAATTTAATTCCTCCTTCAGAAATTGAGTTTCAGTGTAACGTCTTCCAGAGTTACCTCTTTAACGAGTGGCTAAAGGAGGAGATCTGTTCAAGAACGGATAAACTCTTAAAGTTCAAGTACAAGTTAGGAGAGATGTTCTTCCCCCTTGAAGAGGTTAAAATCCCCCAAACTCTGCCGATTTTCCACCCGGAGGAGTCCACACCTTTCTATGAGAGGAAACTGAAAGAGATGGGAATCGGCCGGGAGAAGTTAAAAGACTACTCAGAGTTTTTCCACAGGTTCTCCCGCCCTACTCTCGTTCCTGTTAAAGATATCAAGCTCCTTAAAACCTCAGAGGGAGTAGAACTCTCCTTTTTCCTCCCTTCAGGCTCTTACGCCACCAACGTCCTGAGGTTCCTCTTTGATGCAGTATAATCAACCACCAAAGAGCTTGTAGGAGGTTGAGAAGGAATGTCTGTATACAAAGTCCTCATTACAGAGCACATTGCAGAAGCCGGAATAGAGCTCCTTAAGAGTCAGCCGGACGTAGAGGTCACTTACGACCCGGAGCTCTTTAGGAACTTTGACAAAATCTTAGAAATAATCCCTGAGTATGATGCCCTCATTACCCGTAGCGGGACTCCAGTAACGAAGGAGCTCCTTGAAAGGGGCAAAAGGCTAAAAGTCGTAGGCAGGGCTGGCGTCGGTGTTGACAACATTGACCTTGAGGCAGCCTCTCGGAGAGGAATCTTAGTCGTCAACGCTCCTACCGGTAACACCTTGGCGGCTACAGAGCACACCATGGGAATGATGATTGCCGCCGCAAGGCTAATCCCTTACGCCCACAAGTCCTTAAAGGAAGAAAGGAAGTGGGAAAGGAAGAAGTTCATGGGCGTTGAGCTTGCCGGTAAGACCCTCGGGATAATCGGCTTTGGAAGGATAGGCTCCCGCGTGGGGATAAGGGCGAAAGCCTTTGATATGAAAGTGATAGCTTACGATCCCTACATAAAGAGGGAAAAGGCCGAAAGGCTCGGGGTTGAGCTTGTTGACGACCTTGAGGAGCTCCTAAGGCGCTCAGACATCATAACCGTTCACACTCCCTTAACTGAAGAGACAAGGAACATGATAACGAAGAAAGAGATAGAGAAAATGAAAGACGGCGTCATAATCCTAAACATTGCAAGGGGAGGTATAATAAACGAGAAAGACCTCTACGACGCCCTTGTCAGCGGTAAGGTAAGGGCTGCTGCAGTTGACGTCTTCTCTAAGGAACCTGCAACGGACAACATTCTCCTTGACGCTCCGAACATCATTGTAACTCCCCACATAGGAGCTAATACCTACGAGTCTCAGACAAACGTAGCTGTAATAATTGCCAATCAAGTTCTTGCAGCGCTCAGAGGAGAAGAAGTAGAGTTCGCAGTTAACGCTCCCTATGAGGACACCGCTGCTGCCAAAGTCCTCAAGCCCTTTATGGAACTTGCCGAAAAGCTCGGACTCTTTGCCGTTCAGGTCGCCTGTTCACGCTCCAAGGAGATCATCCTTGAGTTCAGGGGAGAAATTTCGGAAGACACAAAACCCCTTACAACCGCCTTCCTTAAAGGTTTCTTACAAAAGATGGTTGACATACCGGTCAACCTCATAAACGCTCCCTTCCTTGCCAAGGAGAAGGGCATTTCCATAGTAGAAGTTAAAAGGCCTGAAGGTATAAACTTTAAAAAGCTTATAAGGGTAACCTGTAAGTCGGAGGTTGGTGAATTTTCCATCGCCGGAACTGTAATGGACGATAAGTTCCCGAGAATAGTTGAAATAAACGGTTTCCTCTTTGACCTTAAGCCTGAAGGGAAACTCCTCCTCATCAAGAACTTTGACGTTCCCGGTGTGATAGGGAAGCTGGGCTCTATCCTCGGAAAGTATAACGTGAACATCGCCGGCTTCCAGCTTGGAAGGATGGAAAAGGGCAAAGAGGCAAAAGGAGTTATCTTGGTAGACGATGACGTCCCGTTGAAAGCTATTGAGGAGATAAAGGAAATTCCTGAGATACTTGAAGTTAAACAGGTGAACCTCTAAGGATGGCGGAAAAACTAAGGCTTGACAAGCTCCTCGTTAAAAGAGGCTTTGTAAAGAGTCGGGAAAGGGCAAAAGCCCTAATAATGGCAGGCAAAGTTCTCGTTGACGGTAAAGTTGTTGACAAGGCGGGGACTTCTGTCCCTTTGGACGCAAAAGTAGAGGTAAAAGGGGAAGATATCCCTTACGTTTCCCGGGGTGGCCTAAAGCTTGAAACGGCCATAAAGGCCTTTAACCTTAACGTTAAAGGCTTTACCTGCCTTGACGTAGGAGCTTCAACGGGAGGGTTTACCGACTGCCTCTTAAAGCACGGCGCACAAAAGGTCTACGCCGTTGACGTTGGCAAGGGACAGCTTGACTGGAAACTGAGAAACGACCCGAGGGTGATTTCCATAGAGGGGTTTAACGCGAGGTACTTAACCGAAAGGGAAGTTCCTGAAAAGGTTGACCTTGTAGTTATTGACGTCTCCTTCATCTCACTTACAAAAATCCTTCCCGTTGTAAAGCAGTTCCTAAAACCGAAAGGGAAAATCGTTGCGCTGATTAAGCCTCAGTTTGAACTGACCAAAAGGGAAGTTGACAGGGGAAAAGGAGTCATTAGAGACCCTTCCCTTCATAAAAGAGCAATTGAGAAGATTCTTAACTTTTCAAGGGAAATAGGCCTTTACCCGGAAAACCTTACGCTATCAAAGCCAAGAGGACCAAAAGGAAACAAAGAATTCCTCGTCCTTCTCTCGCAGAAGCCTGAGGATGATAAGGTAAACGAGAATACCGTAAACAGAGTTGTTGTTATGGATGATTGTAAAAACTTTCTTTTGTGAAACATGCCAGTGATATTTTACGGGATTTAGCGGGACTTTGCAAAACATATCGGGACAAGAAGTATTAGAGTTCTATGAATGTTGGGTGTTCCATTTTCCATGTATAGTGTTTCATCTTCGTTGTATGGTGTTTCTCGGTGCTGATTTTATGGTTAATTGAAAAGCTCAGGAATGTGTTCAATGGCAACAACGTGACGGATGTTTTCGGCGGTTCTCGTGATTTCTATGCAGCGGTAGAGCTTAGGAGTTTCCGAAATTTTTCCGCAGATGTAAGGGCAGTTCTCTAATTCGGGAGCAGAGGTCTTAAGGTAGATTCTGATTTCTTCTACTTTCTCAACTAACTTCAAAGGTTAGTATCTGGTCGTCTTTTGTTCTCACTTTTATGTAGTTGCTTTCAGGAGCAACTGTTCTATCCAAGGTGAGAATATTTCCTTCTTGCTTTATTATCCTTCCGCTTGCGAGCCACTTTGGAACGTCATGGCTGAATAGGAATATATCACCTGGTTCT
>QNYI01000082.1 GCA_003978805.1 Desulfurobacterium sp. | reverse complement strand
GAAATTTCTGGGAAAGATAAAAAAGAATTAACAGAAAATGATATTGCAAAACTGAAATTCACAGGAAAAAGAGTAAAAAGAGGTCTTTTCAAAGACCTAAAGCTCAACAAAGTTTTCAATGCAGACCTTAATGGAGCTCTAAACATTGCGATTAAAAAGTTAGGAAAGAGAGTAAGAGAAGAATTCCTGAACTTGCCTAACTGGTTAGACAAACTTTCAAGACCTCTTAAACTTACGTTTTTCCCTCACGAAAAGTATTCCGTGAGTCTCCTATCTCAGGAGATAACGGATAGTAATTCCTACCTCTCAAAAGGTAGCGGAGGACATCTGATAACAGTAGTTGCTAATTGCTAATGAAAGCTATTGTTATTCAGATGTCCTACCTTAAGACTCATTTAAGTAAGAGCTCCACAATTGTTCTAACCGGCTGGCCTGTAGCTCCGGGGGAGTAGTACTTCCACTCCTTTTCAAGGAATGCCGGCCCTGCGATGTCTATGTGGGCCCAAGCTTTTACCTTTTCTTTATCAACGAAGTTCTCTAAGAAGAGAGCTGCCGTTATTGCCCCGCCGTACCTTGACTTACCGACGTTCTGAATGTCGGCGTAGAGGCCTTTAATCTCTTCCTTCAAGTCATCGTCTAAGGGCATGTGCCACATCTTTTCTCCGGTCTCAGAGGAAAGCTTTAAAAGCTCCCTACAGAGCCTCTCATCCCTTGTAAAGAGGCCGGATGTGTAGTGTCCGAGGGCAACAACGCAGGCTCCTGTCAGGGTAGCCATGTCTATCATGAGGTCTGGGGAGAGCTCCGAGCCGTAGATGAGAGCATCGGCCAAGATTAACCTACCCTCTGCATCTGTTGAGTGAACTTCAACGCTTTTACCGTTCCTGTAGACAATTACGTCATCGGGTCTATAGGCCTTCCCGCTCGGCATGTTCTCAACCGTCGGTATGAGGGCGTGAACTTCTACCTTCGGCTTAAGCTCTCCGACAGCCTTCATTATTCCGAGGACGGCACAGGCGCCGGCCTTGTCGGACTTCATCGTCTTCATAAACTGCTCGGGCTTGATGTTCAAACCACCGCTGTCAAAAGTAACGCCTTTACCTACAAGGACTACCCTCCTTTCGGCCTTCTTCGGCCTGTAGGCTAAGTGGATAAACCTCGGAGGGTTGTCACTTCCCTTTCCAACGGTGAGGATTCCGACCATTCCCCTCTCTTCAAGCTCCCTCTCATCAAAGACCTTACACTCAAAGCCGTACTCCTGTGCTAATCCTTTTGCAACCTCTGCCAACTTTTCCGGAGTGACAACGTTCCCGGGCTCGTTGACGAGGCTTCTTGTAAAGTTCGTAGCTTCGGCTATGAGCCTACCGGTTTCAAAGGCCTTCTTAAACGCCTTTTCACCGGCAACGGTAACTTTTTCAACTTCAAACTTGTCACTTTCAGAGCTCTTATACTTGTTAAATCTGTAACTACCGAGAACTATCCCTTCAGCTAAAGCCTTTACAGCCCTTTCTTCAAGCTTATCCGCCCCGAAGGTCTCAAAGACAACCTTCTTGGCCTTTAACTTTACAGCGCTCCTTACTCCCTTGGCGGCGGCAACACGGACGGTATCGGGCTTTAGTTCACCCTTCTTTCCGAGGCCAACGTAGATGAGGGACTTAAAACTCTCCGTCCCGGGAAGTGTAGCTACTTCTCCTGCCTTTCCCGAGAAGTTGACGGCCTTGAGCTGTTCGGCCTCTTCTCTGCTGAGGTTTCTAAGTCCCTCGTATACCCCGATGACGAGGGCGTCGGCCTTTTTATTTGCAGGGAGCTCCGATACGTATACCAGCTTCATCTCTTACCTCCTTAACCTCTTTGGTCAAAGGTTTTAAGGGCGGGAGACGGCCTATTCTTCCTGTAGTTTTCAGCCTCCGCAGGAATGATCTTCTTTAGTTTCCTCTGGATTACAAAGTTCAACCCGAATATTACGAGGGCTACAACCGTCGCTCCTGCAAAAGCACTTTTCATATTCACAGAAAGGGCGGCAAACTGCTCCCCGGAGGACTGAACGATAAAGTCAATCATTATGAAGAATATGAATAGGGAGACTATAAAGTAGGTCTGCTTTACGTACTCTATGTAGTCTAAGATGATTGCCGTTAAAAAGGTAATCCTGAAGCTAAAGGTGAGGGCGTAGGCAAAGCCACCCGGCTTTATCGCGTTAAGGGGTGAGAAGTTCTCACTCTTTGCCTGAAGTAGAAACTTTAAGGCTGCGTTTACCCTCATAAGTCCCGTTATCGTCGGGAGTCCAATAATCAGGAAAGCTATTAGTCCCCAGAAAAACATCGTCCAGTTCATTTCTCCTCCCTTCTTGTGATTTCTTTTAGGAGTTTGGATATCCTTAGGAGTATCCCCTTCTCCTCTTCCCGAATTGACGGGTCTTTCATAACGCCTACGAAGGCCTTAAGGAGGTGCTCTTTCGCCTCCCTAAGCTTAGAAAGCTTAAAAAGGCACTCGCCGTAGTGCTCGTTTATAACGGTATCGTCCGGCTTAAGCTCTAAAGCTTCTTTCAAGTACTTGCAGGCCTCCCGGTAATTCCCCTTTTTAAAAAGAATCCAGCCCTTAGTGTCAAGGAAGGCGGGACTCTTGGGGTCTTTTTCAAGGGCCTTTTCTATGAGCCTCTCGGCCTCATCCAAGTTCTTTCCCCTTTGGGCGTAAAAGTAGGCCAAGTAGTTGTAGGCGTCAGGAGTGGGAGACCTCCTTATGAGCTCCTTCAGGTACTTCTCCGTCTCCGCATCTTTACCCAACTTTTCGGCAAAGTACGCTATGTAAAAGTAGATGTCTGGGACATTTTTAAACTCCTCTTCCCACACCTTGAGGAGGTTGTAGGCTTCCTGCGTGTTCCCTTCCTTGTCGGTTATTATCGCAAGCTTCAGTAGGTACTGAGGTTTCCTCGTTAGCTCCCAAAGCCTTTCAAGGTAAGCCTTTGCATCGCGAAGCCTACCAAGCCTGTAGAGAACCAACCCTGCCCTTTCAAGAACCGTCGGGTTTTCAGGGTAAAGGTCTAATGACTTCTCGTAAGCCTCCAGAGCTCCCTTTAAGTTTCCCGACATCTCGTAGGCCAAACCGAGCATAAAGTAGACGTTGGGGTTGTCCGGGTTGAGCTTGGTTATACGTTCAACTATAGGGATGACCTGCTTATACTCCTTCATCTTAAAAAGGGTTGCGGCAACCCAAGAGAGGAGCTTTAGGTCGTAAGGTTCAAGCTGAACGAGCCTGTTTATCACGTCCAAGGCTTCCTTAGGCCTCTCTTCCTTGAGGTAGATACTAAGGAGTTCTTTTAAAGCATAAACGTTATCGGGGTTGTTCTTTAAAACCTTCTTTAAAAAAGCCTCGGCCTCACTGTACCTTTTCTCCCTCTTGAAAACCTTTCCAAGGAGAACGTAGGCACTCTCCATATCGGGGTTTAGCTCTATAGCCTTTTGAAGGTAACGTATAGCTCCCTCCGTGTCCCCTTTTAAGTAACGAACCTGCCCCAAAAAGTAGGTAATCAGGGGATCGCTGGGAAAGAGCTCTTCCCCCTTTCTTAAAACTTCTTCCGCCTCACCGTACTTCTTCTCGTTTATGTAGAGGTTGGCCAGCATCACGCAGGTTTCTCTATCCGGAGAGAGCTCCAGTATCCTCCTGTAGACCTCCTCCGCTTTCCTATAGTCACCCCTAACAACGAGGATTCCACCCTTTAGCTTTAGAGCCTGCAAGTTATTAGGGTCAATAGACAAAACTTTCTGAATAAACCCTTCTGCTTCCTTCAACTTCCTTAAATCAACGGCCATCTTAGCGGCTTCAAGAAGGTACTCTACCCGCTTGGGAGCTCTCTCTACAGCCTCCTTTATCGCCCTGTAGGCGGCAGTGTAGTTACCTTTACTCTTCTCGTTGAGGTAGACCATATAGTAGAACAGAGCTCCCGGCTTTGGCCTGTAGCTTCCCTTTTTAACGGCGGTAACCTTTGGAGAAACGGTCTCTTCCTTAGGTTTAACCTCCGGCTTTTCTTTTACAGACACCGAAGCCGGAACGCAGGAAACGGTAAGTAGCAGAATTGACAAAAGGAGAGCTCTTCCCATACTTCTTTCCCAAAAGAGGAGTTGTCATTAGAATTGTATCTTAAACGTTAAAGGTTTCGCAGATGAAGAAGACCATAGAGAGACTTAAGAAGCTCTTAAATCTCTTGGTGGAAGATAACTTTAAGTACTTTGACAGGGTTAAAGACCCCGACAAAACGCTTACTACTCTGTTTAAGGAGCTCCTTCCCCACCTTGATAAAAAGAGAAAGCTCTGGGTAAACAAGGTTTTAAACCTGCTTAGTAAATATGAAAGTTTTTCTAAGGAAGATAGGAAACGCTTCATCAAGGAGCTCCACTCGGTTGTAACCCTTAAGTTCAACGAGGAGGAAATAGAAAAAGCCCGCCAGAGAGAAATCCCAAAGGAAAGAATCCTGTCGCCCCCCGAAAAACTTGAAAAGAAAAGGAGCTACCCGATAAAGGCCTTCTTCCAGCCGATTGAGTCCGTTAAAAGCCTAAACAAAAGGAGGCTAAACAGGCTTAAAAAACTGGGGATAGAAACGGTAATTGACGCCATATACTACCTCCCCTACCGTTACGAGGATAGGACAACAGTTACGCCGATGGCATACCTAAAACCGGAAGGTCAGTTCCTCGTAAAGGGAAAGGTGGTCAAGGTCTCCCTCTTTGAAACGGCAAAGAAGAAAAAGAAGATACTGAAGGTTCTCCTATACGACAGGACGGGAACGGTTACGCTGGTCTTCCTTCAGGAAAAGGTCTTCGGTTACTACAAAACGCTCTTCACGAAGGCGAAGGAGCTAAAAAAAGAGGTTCTTGCCTACGGTCAGGTAAAGAGGGAATCGGGCGGTTACTCAATGGTTCACCCGGAGGTAGAAATCCTTGACCCCTACAAGGGAAAGCTTGAAAAGCTCGGGACTATACTGCCCATCTACCACTGTGCCGAGGGAATAAAGCAGACCACCGTAAGGAAAGACGTACAGGAGGTCGTCAAAAGGGTAGTTCCCTTCCTGCCGGAGTACTTACCTGAGGAGATAATAAAGAGGTTAAACTTACCGGGAGCTCCTGAAGCCTTCTGGAGGGTTCACTTCCCCTACGATGAGGATGCGGAGGAGCTCCTTGCCTTCAAAACGCCGGCTCAAAAAAGGGTGATTTTTGACGAGCTTTTCTTATTCCAGTTAGCCCTCGCCCTCCACAGGCAGAAGGTAAAAGAAGAGAAAGGAATTCCGTTTCCCGTAACAGAGGAGCTCATTGAAGAGTTTAAAAAGAGCCTGCCATTTAAGCTTACAAAAGCTCAGGAAAGGGTCTTAAAAGAGATAGCCGAGGATATGAAAAAAGAAGAGCCGATGAACCGCCTCGTCCAAGGGGACGTAGGTAGCGGTAAGACGGTCGTTGCCGCAGCAGCCGCTTTCTTTGCTGCAAAGACTGGATACCAGACGGCCGTAATGGCGCCGACAGAAATCCTCGCCAACCAGCACTTTAAAAAGTTTAACGAGTTCTTAAAACCTCTTGGAGTAAGAGTCGGCCTTTTGACCGGCAGTATGAGTAAGAGAGAAAAAGAGACGATGTACAGGGCGATAAAGGAGGGTTACATACAGGTCGTTATCGGAACCCACGCCCTCATTCAGGAGGGTGTTGAGTTTAAGAACTTGGGACTTGCAATAATAGACGAACAGCACCGCTTCGGAGTTAAACAGAGGGTAGAACTAAAGAAGAAGGGGAGGATGCCCGACGTCCTCGTTATGACCGCCACGCCCATTCCCAGAACCCTCGCAATGACCGCCTACGGAGACCTTGACGTTTCGGTTATTGACGAGCTCCCCTCGGGAAGGAAACCGGTAAGGACAGAGATAGTATTTGAAGACGAAAGAGAGAAGCTCATTAAACTGCTAGAAGGAGAGCTTACAAAGGGGAACAAGGTTTACATCGTCTACCCCCTCATAGAGGAATCAGAAAAGTTAGAGCTGAAAGCGGTCACGGAGATGTTCCACTACTGGGAAA
>QNYI01000008.1 GCA_003978805.1 Desulfurobacterium sp. | reverse complement strand
TAGAAGAGGTTATAGAGACAGTACTAAAGGCTCAAGAAGAGCGCGAAACTTGGGACTTTGAAGCTGACGGGATGGTCGTAAAGGTAAACGATATCTGCAACTGGGAAAAGCTCGGCGAGACGATGCACCACCCGAGGTGGGCAGTTGCCTACAAGTTCCCGGCTAAACAGGCTGTTACAAAGCTCCTTGAAGTGGTCTGGCAGGTTGGAAGGACGGGAGCTCTGACTCCCGTTGCAATCCTTGAACCTGTTGAGGTTGGCGGTGTAATCGTCTCAAGGGCGTCCCTCTTTAACCCAGACCTTATAAAGCAGAAGGATATAAGGATTGGGGACTACGTTTTAGTTGAGAGGGCTGGAGAGACAATCCCTTACATAGTCGCTCCCGTTAAGGAGAGAAGGACGGGGGAGGAAAAGCCTATAACCGTTCCGAAGAACTGCCCGGTGTGCGGAGCTCCCATAGTGAAAGAGCTTGACGAGGCAGTTCCCCGCTGTCCGAACATAAATTGTCCAGCCCAGCTGAAAGAACACCTTATCTACTGGGGTAAGGTCTTAGACATAAAAGGTTTAGGAGAGTCTACGGCCAACCTACTCCTTAAGAAAAAACTCGTAAGCTCAATAGCTGACCTTTACTACCTGAAGAAGAAGATGCTGGAGCTCTTAAAGCTTCCCGGCTGGGGTTACAAAAAAACCGAAAACCTCTTAAAGGAGATAGAGAAGTCAAAGGGAGCTCCCTTCTGGAAGAAGATTACAGCTCTTGGCATAAGGCACGTAGGAGAGAAGACCGCTCAGCTCCTTGCAGAAAGGTTTAAGAGTATAGAAGAGCTAAGGAACGCTACTTTTATAGAACTTGCCGGAATTCCCGGGATAGGGCCCGTTACTGCCACAAGTATTAAGAACTTTTTCACGGCAGAACAGAACTTAGAAATGATAAAGAGGCTGGAGGAAGCAGGATTCCTATTTGTAAGAACGGAGGAAGAGGAAAAAGAGAAGAGTCTTCCCAAACCCCTTGAAGGCCAAAGGGTCGTCTTCACGGGGGAGCTTGAACACTTTACAAGGAAAGAAGCCCAACGTATAATAGAAATACTCGGTGGAAACCCAACAAACTCCGTCACGAGAAAGACCAACTTCGTTGTTGTCGGTAAGAACCCCGGTTCAAAGTTTCAGAAGGCTCAAAAGCTGGGTATAAGAATGATAGGAGAAGACGAGTTTATCCAGATGCTTAAAGAGTTCGCAAAAGAGAACAAAGAAGTAGAAGAAATCTTAAGGGAAAAAGGTCTACTGGGATGAAAAAACCTAAGGAACACCAAGAGGATAAGTACGAACGGAGATACCGTAAAATCGTTACTGTTCTGGGAACGCTAATTGCAGTTGAAATGGTTCTCTTTATTCTCCTTGCCGTTTACCTTACCCTCTTTACTCAGGCCTTAAGGTAGTGCCTACTGCATACTCAAGGTCTGCAAGGGCTCTGTTGTAATCGGCAAGGGCAGAGTTTAAGAGTCCCTCCGCCCTTGCAAGGTACGCTATGGCATCTACAACTTCTGTTGAAGTCCCTACCCGCTCTCGGTAACGTTCCTTACTGACCCTTAAGAGCTCCCTCGCACTTTCAACCATAGCCTTAGCCGAGGCTATTCTGGCCTCCGCTGCCTTTAAGGTAGAGAAAGCAGAGACAACCTGAAGCCTTACCAAATCTTTAATCTTCTTGATGGAGAGTTCCGCCTGTCTTCTCTTAGCCTTTGCCTCCTTCACCGCTAAAAAGCGCTTCCCTCCCTCAAAGATGGGGAAGTTAAAAACGAGGGAGACGGAAGTTGAGTCAAAATTTCCTATGCCCGGGTAACGGTCGGTTCTATCGTAAGAAGCCTGAAGTAGGAGTTCTGGGAGAAAGCGGGAATAGGCAACTTTAACGCCGTAATTTGTTCCCCTCTCAACTGCCTCAACAGCTTTAATAATCGGTCTGTTCCTAAAGGCTAAGGTCAGGAGCTCCTTCTCTGAAAGTTTAACGGGAACGTAGGAGAGCTCTCCTTCGTCCAAAGGAACCTCTTTCACAGCGTAGCCGGTATCCTTCTTCAGCTTCTCAAGGGCTTTACGGTAGAAGCTCTTTGCCTTTTCAAGGTTCTCTTCGGCCTCCTTCAGCTTAAAAGTTGCTTCCAGCAAGTCCCTCCTCGGAACTATTCCCTCATCGTAGAAGGCCTTCACTGTCCTGTAGTGCTCTTTAACGGCCGAAAGAGTTTTCTCTGCTATCTTAAGAGCGGAATTTGCCTCTAAAAGAGTGTAGTAGTCTTTCTTTACCTCTGTTACAACTTTAAGAACCGTCTCTTTAAACCTAAAGAAACTGGCCGTTTTAAGCTCCTTTTTCATCTTGACGCCAAAAAGTAGCCTCCCACCGGTGAATAAAGGCTGGGTAAGGTTTACCTTGAGCTCGTAGAAGTTATCCTCAAGTATGTCAAATCTGGTAGGTGGGAAACCGGACAGTGCCATTGAGTAGGCAGGAACGTCTGAGAGGGAAGTCCTCACGTATCTGAAGCTAACCTTTGGGAGGAAGTCGGCGACAGCCTCTTTATACTGGAGCTCCGAGATTTTCTCTTCCTCAAGGGCCCTCTTCACCTCCGGGTTGTTCTTTACAGCAAGCTCAATGAGGGTAGAAAGGGTTCCTCCAAAAGAGGTACAAGGTAGGAGCAGGAGTAACAGGAAAAGTGCAAGCCTCAACTTCTAACCCCTTCAAACTTTTTTTCAATAAGAAAGGCAGGCAAAAGAGTTAGTATCCCGCAAAGAGTTGCAAAGAAGAAGGCATCCCCAAAGGAGTGCCAGAAGGCATTCTTCTGAAAGAGCATCCCCATAAGCGCTTTTGCCTTTGTCTCAAGCAGTGCCTCCTCCGTTGAACGGCCGTAGTAGAGGAACTGCTTCCAAGCCGTAAGGAACTCAACAACTTGGGGAGAGGAGAGGGAAACCTTCTCAGAAATCCTTAAAAGGTGAACAGACTGGGATGAGATGAGGATGTAAGTAGAAATTGCCGTTCCGACGCTACCTCCAACGAGCCTTAAGAGGTTCTGGAGGGAAGAGGCCTGCCTGAGGAGCTCCCCTTTAAAGTTCCCCAGAGATATCTGGGAGAGGGCAGGGAAGAAAAACCCCATACCTGCTCCCCAAGGAAGGAGAAGAAGGATTATCTGGGTTTTACCCATATCAAGGTCAAGCTCTGACTGAAGGTAAGTTCCAACGATAAAGACAAGAATTCCGACAATTATGGAAGTCCTGTAACTTAAAAGCCTCCTGTCCAGAAGGAAACCAACGATAAGGCTCACAACCCCCGTTGTAGCTGCCGGGAAAAAGAGTATTTCTCCCGCATCCACCGTAGGGAAGTCCCTAAGCTTTTCAAGGTAAAGAGGAAGCAGGAAGTAGGAGGCGTAAACCCCCATCCCGAAAAGGGTCAGGGAGAGAACCGGAAAGAGGAAGAAGCGGTACTTAAAGAGCTTTAAGTTCACCAAGGGATTTTCAGTCCTCAACTCGTAGAAAACGAAAAGAACCGCCGTAACGGTTGAAAGGTAAAGGAGAACCACCGTCTTCTCGTCACTCCACCCCCAACTGTTACCCTTGGAAAGGGCAGTTATAAGTGAAGCCAAAGAAACTGAAAGTAGTGTAAACCCAACAACGTCAAGTTTCTCCTCTCCTCCCTTCTCCTTCCTGTCATCCTTCATCAAGAGAGCCAAGAGGTAAACTACGAGAACTCCCGGCAGGAGGTTTACGTAAAAGACCCAGCGCCAGCTCAGATGTTCAGAGAGGTATCCCCCGAGAGTAGGACCTAAGGAAGGGCCAAAAGTCGCACCGAGGGCAAACATTCCCATCGCCATCCCGCGCTTTTCCGGCGGGTAGAGCTCAAAAAGGAGAGTCATCGTCATGGGAACGGCAATACCCTCCCCTATCCCCTGAAGAACCCTGCCGGCAATCATTGTCTCAAGGTTTGGAGCTAAACCGCAAACGGCACTCATAACGGTAAAGAGGGCTATCCCGAAAAGGTAGGTATTCCTGTGTCCCAACTTCCCACCGAGCCATCCAACTACCGGCATGGCAACAGCAGAGGCAATCATATAGGAGATTATGACCCACTGGATATCGTCGGGTTCTACCTCAAAGGCACTCATCATGTGGGGAAGGACGATGTCAACAATGGTTGTATCAAGGAGGGTCATGAACATACCGGCAACTATTAAAATAGAGATAACAACGAGACGCCTTTCCAAGGCTACCTCTTTATGTAGACTGTGACGTTCGTTCCGGGCTTTATGCAAACTTTGGGAACATCACGAAGGAGGATTTTTACAGGGACTCTCTGGGTTACCCGCGTATACTCACCCTGAGAAGTATCCCTGGGGATGAGGGAGAAGATAGAGCCGGCCGAAACGCCTACGGCAGACACTTTTCCTCTGAACTCCTTTCCGCAGGCTTCAAGGAACGCTTTTACCGGACTCCCGACCTTAACAGCAGGAGCTTTGTCCTCGTCTACCCACGCAAGGACGTAAAAGGTTGAAGGGTCGTAAATTGAGTAAACAGGCAGTCCCGGAGAGACAAAGTCTCCCTTTTCCCTCCACTTTTTCGCTATAAAACCCGAGAGGGGAGCTCTAACTTCTGTGTGGGAGAGAAGGACTTCAGCCTTCTCACGAGCTTTCTCTGTAGCCCTTATCTCTCCGGAAAGCTGTTCAATGCTCTTTTTCAGCTCAGCTATCCTCTTTAAGTCTGCCTGTGAAATCCTTAGGTTCTCGCGGAGAGCTCTCATCTCACTTTCAAGCTCTTTTATCTGCCTATCAATTATTTCAACTCTTAGTGAAGTTGAATTTGCAAGCTTCAGGTCTTCCTCAGCGACCTTTAAACGCGAAAGGGCTGCAGCGTAGTCGGCCTTGGCTTTCTTGTATAAGTTCTCTACTTCCTCAAACTGCTCCTTAGAAATTACCCTTTTACCGTAGAGACGGTAATACTTTTTATACCTATCTTCGGCAGTCCTTAAGAAAGTCCTTGCAGACTCAACGGCCTCCTTAGCAGCTTTAAGGGAGCTCTCGGCCTTCCTTACTGAGGTTTCATAGTTAACCTGAGCGATTTCCCTCTGTTTTTTAAGCTGATTAAGCTTCTCCTGAAGAGCTCTGAGCTTTGCCCGGACAACCTCAACCTTAAGGGGTAGCTGTTCTTTTACCCTCTCAAGCCTTTTTAAGAGCCTCTCCTTAGACGACTTAAGGGCAGATAGCCTTTCTTTTAGCTCCTCACAGCTTTTCCTGTAGACAGAATCGTCAACTTTAAAGAGGAGGTCTCCCTTTTTCACATAATCGTATTCCTTAGCGTACATTGCAATTATTTGCCCCGAGACATCTTCGGTAGAAACCGTTACGACATCAGCCATTTGAAAGGCGTTGTCGGTTATGACGTAAATCTGGCGCAGGAAAAAGTAACGGGCAAGCCAAAGGGTGAGAGCTCCTATGAGAAGTATGCCCAAGAGAGAGGGTAACTTCTTCATTCGTGACTCCTTCTAAACAGTGAATCATTGTTCAACACAAAGGAAGACACCAGCTCCCACAGCTCTTTAAGCTCTTCTTCGGTATGCTCGTAGTTAACCGTAATCCTGAGCCTACTTTTTTTAACTGTGGGAGGTCTTATAGCAGGGACGAGATAACCTTTCTGTAGAAGATGGTCTGAAAGCTTGAGAGCTCTCTCCTCACTCCCGGTAATAAAGGGAAAGATTGCCGACTGGGAGTTAATTCCCGTAAGCTCTTTAAAGAAGTTTATTTTCTCCTTTAAAACCTTCATCCTTTCAGGAACAACTTTCAGGTTCTTTAAAGTCTGGCAGGCTATTGCCGGCGGTAGAGCGGTTGTAAAAATAAAGGTTCTACACCGGTTTACCAAGTAATCCCTCAAGAGTTTCGTCCCGCAGACGAAAGCTCCGAAAGTTCCGAGGGCTTTTCCGAGAGTCCCGATAATAACCGTTGACTCGTCGGGAGTGATGTTAAAGAGCTCCAAGGAAGACCAGCCAACGACGCCGGTAGCGTGAGCATCGTCTATAAGGAGCACCGCCTCATACTCTCTCTTAAGCTGAAAGAGGCCATCAAG
>QNYI01000101.1 GCA_003978805.1 Desulfurobacterium sp. | reverse complement strand
ATTAACGTCTTCTCTGTCTGCCCAAGGGGCTGGCGTTCCAAGGAAGAAGAGGGTATACTTGTAACGAAACTTGCCGTTGAAACCAACTACTGGCCTCTCTTTGAGGTGGAGAACGGCAAGTGGAGGATAACTTACAGGCCTAAGAACCCGAAGCCGATAGAGGAGTTCTTAAAGCTACAGGGAAGGTTTAAGCACCTTTTCAAGCCGGGAATGGAAGGTAAAATTAAGGAGCTACAGGAAGAAGTTAATAGAAGGTGGGAGTGGCTGAATAAGTTAGAACAGCTTAGCAGGGAAGGATGATGCTGAACTTAAGGCCGGAAGAGGACAAGGAGCTTAGGGAAATCCTTACAAGCATTGCCGATGAGAGTAAGTCAAAGATTGTCCTTCTGATTGACAAATCTGGTCAGCTTATAAGCCGGAGCGAGTCTCCGGCTTTCTCTTCTGATGATGTAACTTTTGCTTCCCTTACCGCTGGTAACGTAGCCGCCTCTGAGGCTCTCTCTAAGCTTCTCGGAGATAAGAGTCTCAACCACATGTTTACCGAGACGGAGGATGAAGGTATCTATATGATAGTTATTGCCGAGAAGTACATTCTGGTTTCAATATTTGATAAGGTCTCTACAAACTTGGGGATTATAAGGGTGAAAATTAAGAAGTATTATGATAGACTTGAAGGGTTAATGAAGAGAATAGAAGAAAGGGCGGAGAAAGAGAGCTCTATGCCGGCGGACATTAATATAGAAGATATAGACTTGGATACACTATTTGAGTAGGGAAGGGGAGCTTAATGCCATTCGTTAACTTTGCTACGAGGGAGATAAACTGTAAAATAGTCTACTACGGTCCGGGGCTCTCGGGTAAAACTACAAATATCAAGTGGATCTACGACCACATCAAGCCGGAAAACAAAGGTGAAATGATAACCCTTGCAACGGAAACAGAGAGGACTCTTTTCTTTGATTTTGTTCCCATTGAAGTGTCAAACGTGAAAGGTTTTAAGGTTAGGTTTCACCTCTACACTACTCCGGGGCAGATTATCTACCAAGCAAGCAGGAAACTGATACTTAAGGGTGTAGACGGCATCGTCTTTGTTGCAGATTCTCAGGAAGAAAGGCACGATGCCAACCTTGACACCCTTGACGATATGATTGAAAACTTGGAAGACTACGATATTAAGATAGAAAATATACCCCTCGTTTTCCAGTACAACAAGAGGGATCTACCTAACGTTCTGCCAGTGGAAGTATTGAGAAGGGACTTAAACCGCTGGAATAGACCGGACTTTGAAGCTGTTGCATCTAAAGGATTCGGTGTCCTTGAAACCTTTAAAGAAATAACAAGACAAGTCCTGAAAAAGCTGAAGAAGTGAGAGAAGAGATAATCGGTGTTCTAAACTGCAGTACGGAAGAGTTTTACAAAAACTACTTCCAGAGAGCCACCTCCTTAAGGTTTCAATACTTCGGCAGGCGGGTAGAAACTTGCGCCATCCTGAACGCAAAGAGCGGTAAGTGTCCCTCCGACTGTAAGTTCTGTGCCCAGTCCGTTAAGTTTAACGTTCCGGTTAAGGTCTATCCCCTCTTGTCAGAGAGAGAGCTCTTAGATAGGGCCCTTACTGCCCTTGAAGAAGGGGTTGACAGGTTCAGCTTTGTTACAAGCGGTATATCCCCTACTCCTGAGGAGTTAAAGACCATAGGGAAGGTGATAGAGACCGTAAAAAGCCTGAGGCCGAACTCTCTCCTGTGTGCTTCTTTAGGACAGCTAAAAAGGGAAGAGCTAAAATTCTTAAAGGACTGCGGTCTTGACAGGTATCACCACAACATTGAGACTTCCCGTGAGTTCTACCCCCGCATATCAACGGTTCAGAGGTGGGAAGATAGGGTAAGAACCGTTGCAGATGCTAAGGAGGTAGGGCTTTCTACCTGCTGCGGAGGGATTTTTGGCCTCGGGGAGAGAGACGAGGATGTGGCTTCAATGATAGAAACCTTGAAAGAGCTTCAGGTGGACTCCATACCGGTTAACTTTCTTCACCCTATCAGGGGAACACCCCTTGAAGGTGCTAACTTTTTAACTCCTTTAAGGTGCTTAAGAATTCTTGTTGCTGTAAGGCTCTCCATCCCTGAGGCGGAGATAAGGGTGTGCGGAGGGAGGGAGTACAACCTAAGGGAACTACAACCCCTTATCCTTCTGCCTGCCAACGCCTTGATGGTGGGGAACTACCTAACTACCAGAGGAAAGAGTCTTGAAAACGACGTTCGGATGATAGAAGACCTTGGCCTTGAGAGCTCCCTTAAAAGAAAATGGCGGGCCCGGGAGGACTCGAACCTCCAACCTACGGATTAGAAGTCCGTTGCTCTATCCAGTTGAGCTACGGGCCCAAGCAAGTGGTCGGGGCAGCCCGATTTGAACGGGCGACCTCGTGCTCCCAAGGCACGCGCTCTAACCAAGCTGAGCTATGCCCCGCCTGTGACAAGGCAAAATATAGGAAATCTCCCCTTACTTGGCAAGGAGAAGTACGCAACACAAATTATTTAAAGCGATACTTTAAAGGAGGTTGTCGTGTTACCTGAGGAGTTACTTTCCGTTCTGGCGTGTCCCAAGTGCAAGGGAGACCTTGAATACAGGGAGAAGGAGCAGAAACTTATCTGTCACAAGTGTAAGCTTGCCTACCCTATAGTTGACGATATCCCGGTTATGTTGATAGACGAGGCAGAGGAAGTGAATGAGTGAGGTAGAGATGGTTGAGATAAAGGGCTTGACCTTTAAGGAGCTTGAGGAGTTCGTCCAATCCCTCGGCCTTGAAAGGTACAGGGCAAAGCAAATCGCCCAGTGGCTTTACAAGAAGAGGGTAAAGACCTTTGAGGAAATGACAAACATCTCAAAGCAGGCCAGAAAGCTCCTCTCTGAAAAAGCTGTAATTGACGTTCTGAGACTTGTGAAAGTAGAGGAATCCTCAGACGGAACGAGGAAGTACCTTTTTGAGCTTCCTGACGGAAACAGGGTGGAGTCCGTTTTTATCCCCGAGAGGGACTGGAATACACTCTGCGTCTCTACTCAGGTTGGCTGTCCGGTTGGGTGTACTTTCTGCCTTACGGCTAAGGACGGTTTTACGAGGAACTTAACCGTAGCTGAAATCGTTGACCAGTACATCCACGTTCAAAGGGATGTAGGAGAGAAAAGGAGGATTTCAAACGTCGTCTTTATGGGAATGGGAGAGCCACTTTTAAACTTTGATAACGTGAAAAAGGCAGTAGAAATTATGACTCACAGGGATATGCTTGACCTATCTACGAGGAAGGTGACCATTTCAACAGTCGGTATTGTTCCGGGAATTGAGAGGATGGCCAAGGAGATGAGCAAAGTAAAACTGGCAGTTTCCCTTCACGCTACAAGCGATGATCTCAGGGAAAAGCTCGTTCCCCTTAACAGGAGATACTCTATTAAGGACATAATGAGAGCTCTCCGCCGCTACCCTGCCGATAACGTAAGGCGAATAATGATTGAATACGTTATGCTTGAAGGTGTAAACGATTCCTTAGAGGACGCAAAGAGGCTTGCTAAGCTCGTAAAAGGCCTAAAAGTGAAGGTTAACTTGATTCCCTTCAACTACTACCCGGGAGCTCCCTTTAAGCCAACTCCAAGGGAAAGGATAGAAGCGTTTCAAAGGGTTCTCTGGAATCACAACATTGCAGCTTTTATAAGGGACTCTAAAGGGCAGGACATATCCGCTGCCTGCGGAATGCTCAGAACAAAAGAAAAAGCCTGCCACGCTTAAAGGTGGCAGGCTAAGTTACACCAAAGGTTAACCCTTCCCTTTGTATTCCCACTTGCCGGTTATTAAGTACTTGTGGATGGACTCAGCAGCAATCTTTGCGTGTTTTATCGCTGTAACGACTAAGTCCCCACCGTTTACGACGTCACCGCCAGCCCAAATACCTTCAATGTTGGTTCTGAACTCGTCATCTACCGTGGATAGGTTGTTCCACTTATCAATGTTCAAGCCCTCTACGTCTTTATAAGCCACGGGGTTATCTCCTTGACCGACGGCAAAGATAATAATGTCGCAGGGGATTACGTGTTCTGTCCCGGGAATCGGTTCAACCTTGGGACGTCTGCTTCCCTCAACGTGGATAAGCTTCATCTTCACGCACTTAACTCCGACGACTTCCCCGTCATCGTTCCCGAGAACTTCAACCGGAAGCGTAAGCCAGCGAATTTCTACTCCCTCCTCTGCCAGCATGTCCCACTCCTCTTCCCTTGCAGAGGAGGACTCCCTCGTTCTCCTGTAAACGACTGTAGTTTCGTTCCCGAGCCTTACAGAGACCAGCGCACAGTCAACAGCCGTAAATCCCCCGCCGACAACGACCACTTTCTTACCGGTGGGTATTTCAATTTCCCTGTCTGGAGCAAGGAGTGGGTGAATTTCGCCCGTGTTTACCTTCATCAGGAAGCCGATAGCTGAGTAAGCTCCCTTAAGGTCTGCACCGGGGATGTTCATCTTCTTACCCCGTCCTGAGCCTACTGCTATAAATACGGCGTCGTACTCTTTCCTTATTTCATCAAGGGTAATGTCCTCTCCAACAACTGTGTTTGTCCTGACCTCTACACCGAGGTTGAGGATTAAGTTGATGTCCCAGTCAAGGGCTTCCCTCGGTAGCCTGCACTCAGGAATTCCGTACCTCATGACGCCGCCAAGGTAAGGGAGAGCTTCAAAGATGGTTACGCTGTGTCCCTTCCTTGCAAGGTAGTAGGCTGCAGCAAGGCCTGCTGGCCCTCCGCCTATAACGGCGACTTTCTTTCCAGTTGCGGGAGCTCTTTCATCTTCCCACTTGAGGCCGGAAGTCCTTACCGAGTCTGCTATAAACCTTTCAAGACCTCCGATTGCAACCGCTTTCCCTCCCTCCTTCCTGCGGAGGATACAGGTACTCTCGCAGAGCCTTTCCTGCGGGCAGACCCTTCCGCAAACAGAACTAAAAGGGTTCCTTTCCCTTAGGATCCTGTAACCGTCAAACACGCTCTCCTTCTGAATAGTCTCAATCCAGTTGGGTATCTTGCTCTGGACAGGACAGGAGTCAAGGCACGTAGGGGTCTTACAGAGGAGACACCTTAAGGCCTCATCCCTTGCTGCGGTGTGTCCGTAGCCGAGAGTAAACTCGTTGAAGACCTCTTTCCGAACTTCAGTAGGTAGAACCGGCATAGGTATCCTTCCTGTCCACCTGTCAAGTTGCTTTTTCATAGAACTATCCTCCTCCAGTTGATTTATTAAAGAAATTTTACATTTCTTTTACGTTTATTTAAAACGTGGGTTTGCCATGTAAAAAAAAGTGGTTTATTATTAATTAGCGAAGCTTAGGGAGGAGATAAATTTAAAAAATTTTAAATTGAAGACTTTGATAAAACTTGTTAAAATTGCTCAGTAACGAAATGGGGGTCACTTGAACATAAAGAAATGAGAACTGTCTTTATAGGGAGGTAATAAAATGAGAGGGAAAGGAAGAATTGGAAAGCTCAGCTTGGTTACTCTCTTTCTGGCTGGCCTCTGTTCGTGTGGAGGCGGAGGCGGTGGAGGAGGTGAAACATCCTCAGTATCGGAAATTCCTCCTTATCCTTTTGTGAACAACGAACCAAACGTTCAGGAGACAACTCCTCAGCAAGTTGATGTGGCCTACTTTCAGGCTGCCAGAGGGAACCAAAAGTTGGAAGTTTACTTCCCTAAAGGAGTAACTCTTGTAAACAGTGAAGAGGAGGAAAACACTACGAGGGCACTCCAAGACGTTACTCCTTCCAGCGGTCCTAACGAAGTAAAAATAGCTTGGAACGGACAGGAAGTATGGATTACGATGCAAGACCCGGATACCTACGATACCAACCTTTTCATTGCTATGGAACTTGTTAGCGGAACTATAGATTTTACTACCCAGTTGGTTTCTGCCCAGTACGAAAGGAGCGATGGTAAGGGTGATATAACAGAGACTTATGACTACCAGTTTGATGTATTCCAGTGGTTCGCTGTTGTTCCAAAAGACAACTCTTCAGACCCAGATAGGCAGAATAAAGCAAGGATTCTCTGAAACTTTGGAACCAACTTGCTCGCTGAAGGGGCTTCGGCAACTTACTGGTTCGGAGCTTGGGACCTCTTCGGTGAAGGTATCTAGT
>QNYI01000124.1 GCA_003978805.1 Desulfurobacterium sp. | reverse complement strand
ATTGTCTGGAGGTTGCCCCCCTGATGTTTAAGGTATATCGTGCCTGATATATACGTTTAATATATCACTTAATCAATCCGCTTGCAATGCCCCAGCGGTGGGCGTACATCCTTCCGTAAGGTCTTGCACTAACGGGAACTATCTTAGTAAAGGGTTCTGAAAGTATTTCATCAAGGGATATTTTGAAGGCCTCGCAGAATCCCTTTAGCTCTTCTTTTAGGATTTTCATGTCCTCTTCGTCGGTCTCAAAAACTTTAACTTCCTTCCCTAAGTACCTTTCAGGCACTTCTCCCCTTACGTACATAACACCGCCGTGCATTCCTGTAGCACAGTAGTCGCCAACTATGTCCTCTCCCGGCTTTCTGTTGAGTCCTAAGAGGATTAGCCTTCCTCCTGCCATGTACTCGCCAAAGAAGTTACCGGCTTTCCCTCCTACTATGAAGGTCGGAATAAGGTTCTTGTAACCTTTCATGTGAATGCCAACCCTGTAACCTACGTCCCCTTCTATGTAGACTTTCCCTCCCCTCATTCCGTATCCGCACACATCGCCGGCGTGTCCCCTGACGATGATTTTTCCGGCCATCATCGTGTTGCCAACTCCGTCCTGAGCGTTCCCAAAGACCTCTATCTCAGGCCCGTAGAGGAAGATACCGAGGTCGTTGCCTGCAGTTCCGTGAATTTCTATCTTTACGTTTCCTCTTATGCCAGTTCCTATGTACCTCTGTCCGTAGACTTCTTTTAGAACGATTCTTTCAGCGCCTTCTGCAACGAGTTCCTTTACTGTTTGGTTGACAATTCGGTAGTGGGTCGTTCCGCAGGTTATTTCGTAAACTTTTTCTGCAATCTGCCTTACTTCCATCTCTTGACTCCCTCTCTTTTATACTGGGTAGCATACGTTGTCTTCACACTTTTTGAGGAGGGCTATAACGGGTTCTCCGGCTTTTGGCATCCATACCTTTTCAGGTTCAGGACAAATTACCCTTATCGCAGACTCTTCACTTGCCATATAAACTGTGTCGCCGTTAACTGCTGCGACAAACGGCCTTAGCTTGATTCTATCGTTGAATCCGATTACCCCGTCTTTAAAAGCAAAGAGCATAGCAAAGGGACCGTTCAGCATGGCAGGGGCGTAAATCATCCTTATCATCTTTGCCATTTCGTAGAGCTCTTCCTCTCCGCGTTCCTTGTAGTGTTCAATGTCCTTCCAGAAAGGAGCTGCCATTGCTGCAAATACTGCCTTTATAGGGAGTTTGTGCTTCCTGAAGAGGAGGTCAAATATGTAGGCAGCAACCTCTGTGTCGGTTAGTAGGGTACACTTATAGCCAAACATCTCAACGTAGCGTTTGTTCGTTCCGTAAGAGGTTATCTCCCCGTTGTGGACGATTGCCCAGTCAAGGAGGGTGAAGGGGTGAGCTCCACCCCACCATCCGGGGGTGTTTGTCGGGAATCTGGTATGGGCAAGCCAGATGTAACCTTCGTACTCTTTTATTTCAAAGAAATCTCCTATCTCATCCGGGTGGCCAACTCCCTTAAAAGCTCCCATGTTTTTCCCGCTTGAGATGACGTATGCTCCTTTTACACCGTCGTTTATCGTCATAACTGCCCTAACAACGAGGTCTTCTTCTGTTTCCATAGGGAGTTTGGCCTCTTCTTTCGGTTCAACGAAGTACCTGTAAAATACCGGCGGTTTTGTCTTTTTATAAAGGGAAGGGACGCTTTTGGTGGGTATTATCTCGCTCTTTACGATTTTGAAGAACTTGTTAAGCACTGCGTTTACTTCCGATTCGCAGTTTATATCGTCAAGCATTACGTGAAAGGCGTAGTACTCGGCCATCTCCGGGTATATACCGTAGGCGGCATACCCGGCTCCCATACCGTTTCCACGCTCTTTCATGGACGTGATTGAATCGTATATGAACTTTCCGGAAATTTTCCTGCCGTCCCTGTTTACAATTCCGGCAAGGCCACAACCGGACATTTCGCTGTAGCAAGCCATTACACAGCCCTCCAGTCTTTGTAAGCCGTTTTGTCCTCTACGAGTTTCTCCTTCCTCCAGCTTTCGGGTAAGTCAACAAGTCCAAAGTCTAAGGAGACGAGCCTCTCTTTTATGTTAGACACGTCTATTTTCTGCCTTATGAGGTTTGTAAGGATTCCCACCCTGTCTATTTCACCTATAGCTACGAATCCGACAAGCCTGTTATCCTTGATTATCGCCTTTCTGTAGTAACCCTTCTTTTCAAACCGGTCGTTTACGATAACCTCGTAAGAGTTGTCAGGAGGTTCAACGATTCCTGCGTTTAGGACGGGCTTTTCAAGGAACTTTAGAGAGTTAAGGGGAAGTCCTCCGAGGTATTCAACCTCTTTACCGGCCATGTTTAGACCGGCAACAAACCCTTGCTCAAAGGCGAGAGGGAAGAGCGGAAGGGGTTTCCTCTGTCCGTCTGTTATGTCAAGGCACTCTATACAGTCACCGGCAGCGTAGATGTCTTTTACGTTTGTTGCCATGTGGTTGTCTGTGACTATGCCCCTGTTGACTTCAATACCTGCCGTTTTTGCAAGGTCGGTATTTGGCCTTACGCCAATGGCTACAACAACGGCGTCAGCCCTCAGCACTTCACCGCTTTTAAGGGTTACGCTTGTAACTTTTTCGTCGCCTTCAATTCTTTCAACCGTGTTGTTGAATACGAAGTTAACGCCTTTGTCCCTCAGCATTTTTTCAACGATTTCAGAGCCTCTCCTGTCAAGGGCTTTACCGAGAACCCTGTCAAGGAGCTCCACAACCGTTACGTTTATTCCTATCTCCCTTAAGAAGTAAGCTACCTCAAGGCCAATAAATCCTGAACCTATTACGACGACTTCCTCTACTCCGTTTTCCTTTATGTATTCCTTAAAGGCTTTTGCTGAACCGAGCTCCGTAAATGTAAACACTCCCTTTTTATCGCTTCCCTCAATTGGCGGAACAAAGGGGAGAGCTCCCGTTGAAATCAGAAGCTTGTCGTAGGGAACGAGCTCCCCTGAATCAAGGACGACCACCTTTGACTCAGGGTTTACACTGATAGCCCTGTGGCCGAGTATCTGGGTTACTCCATTTTCTTCAAAGAATTTCTTGTCCCTGTATAGGAGCTTTTCTTCCGGGAAGTCAACAAGAACGTCAGCAATCATAGGCTTGGAGTAGCACTTATCTTCGTAGGAGATAACGACAATTTCGTTCTCTTTGTCAACTTTCCTGATTCCCGTTATGCAGCCTACCGCTGCTGCGCTGTTACCAACTATGACGTATCTCATAACATTTCCCCCAGAAGTAAACGCAGTATAAAGTTTAGGAAATTCTCCAAATTTTGGATGGTGTTATTCTCCACTTTGAATGGAGGTTCTTCAACATTTGATTGAGAACCGTTGTGAAAGTGAATGGGGTAAGTAGAAAGCTTTTTAGCTTTCCTTTCTCCGGGGTAGGTGTCAAGTCTGAATAGTTTTCCGTTAGTTTCTTGGAAACGAAAAGAAAAAGAGTTCTCTTCTAAGGGGTTAATGTAGATGTCTAAAATTCCAGTGTTTTTCCCTGCTTTTAAGGAGGCTCTTAGTTTAGTTCCTCCGTTTAAAAACTGAATATCTTCTATAAAATCATTCAAAATCTTCAATACCAATTTTTGAGCTTCTAAGAGCTTATTACTCACTTATCTTCCTCCAGAACAGAAAGAAGCTGTTGTAGCTTTCTCCTCAAGGCTTCAAGATTATGGGCAATGAAGTAGTCGTCAAGGCCTTCCTCTTCGGGAACTTCATTAAAGCGGGCTTTTAATTCTTCAAACGAATTTACACCGTATTTCTTGAAGAGATTCCTAAGTTCAGAAGTTACTTGTAAGTACCTGTTCTGTAGTTCTGCCTTTATTTCATCTCTACATTCCTTTACGTTTAACATCGTTGCTCCCTTCAAAGCAGTTTAACGCTCAAAATCATAAATGAGAGCTCTATTTGGACAGGCTTCAACGCAAGCGGGAAAACCCCTTTCCTCACAGAGGTCGCACTTAAAGGAGTGCTTCCTTTCAACAAAGGGGTGAGCTGCACCGAAAGGACACACGAGGACGCAGTTCCAGCACCCTACACATCTATCCTCGTCTAAGTTTACTTTACCGTTCTCGTCAACCGTTATTGCGCCGGAGATGCAGGCGTCAAAGCAAAAAGGGTGTTTGCAGTGGCGACACATTACCGAAATAGAGACAGCGCCTTTAACCTCTACGGTGGGTCTTGGCTTTAGACCTTCAAGCTTGTAGGCCTTTACGGGATCCTGAGACTCACTGTGAACCATCGTGCAGGCCACTTCACAGTAACGGCAGGAGATACAGTTTTCCTCTATCGGGTATACCTTCATTAGCTTTCTCTCCATTTCCACCTCTCCTACATTCCGGCAGGTAGAACGCCGAGGATTTTGTTTTCCTGTTCTGTAAGTCCCCAGCTCCTAAGCCTTAGCCTGTTGCCCTTAATGCTCTCTATGGCGTTTATACCCATTGCTCCGAGGAGCTCCTTAATATCGTGTGCCCAAGCCCTGAGGAGGTTGTAGAGGTTTTCAGCAACGATATCGGGATTTAACCTCTTGGCAAGTTTCGGGTCGTTGGTGGTTATACCCCAAGCGCACCTTCCGGTGTGACACTGCTGACACTGGGTACAACCTGCGGCAATCTTAGCAACCGTCCCTATGTAAACGGCGTCTGCTCCGAGAGCTATCGCCTTTAAGACGTCAACGGCACTCCTGAAACCTCCGGCCGCTATTAGTGAAACCTCGTTCCTTAGGCCTTCCTTTCTGAGCCTATCGTCAACGGCTGCTATTGCAAGCTCTATAGGAATTCCGACGTGGTCTCTTAGGGACTTGGGAGTAGCTCCCGTTCCACCCCTTACGCCGTCAATAGCGATGGCGTCTGCACCTGCGTGGGCGATACCGCAGGCAATTGCTGCAACGTTGTGAACGGCTGCAATCTTTACGAAGACGGGCTTTTCGTAGTTTGTGGCTTCTTTGAGGGCGTAGATGAGCTGTCTCAGGTCTTCAATTGAGTAAATGTCGTGGTGGGGAGCAGGTGAAATAGCGTCTGAGCCGACGGGAATCATACGGGTTTCTGCGATTCCCTCGTTTACCTTTTCGCCGGGGAGGTGTCCACCGATTCCCGGCTTTGCACCTTGACCGATTTTTATCTCAATTGCAGCGGATGTTTCAAGGTAGTCAAGGTCAACGCCGAACCTTCCAGAGGCCACTTGAACGATTGTGCAGTCCTTAAACTCCTTTAAGGACTTGTGTAACCCACCCTCTCCTGTGTTCCAGAGAGTTCCGAACTCTTTGGCAGCTCTTGCCATTGCCTTCTGGAGGTTAAGGTTGATGGAACCGTAGGACATTGCAGAGAAGATAACGGGAATTTCAAGCTCTAACTGTTTCCCTATTTTTGTCTTTATGTTGATACCGTCCTCGTCAAACTGGATGTCGTCCCTCTTTCTACCTATGAAGGTTTTTAACTCCATAGGTTCCCTTAAGGGGTCAATGGGAGGGTTGGTAACCTGACAGGCATCAAGTAGGAGGTGGTCAAAGTAGTTCCTTATTGGCTTGTCGTTCCCTGTAGATGTTAAGATTACCGCTCCTGTAAGCATCTGGGTGTGAATGTCTCTTATTGCTTCAGCAGTCCAGTTTGCGTCCGGGTGGAAGGTAGAGGGGTTTTTAACTACTTTAATGGCGTCGGTGGGGCAGAAGGCTTCGCACCTCTTGCAGTTTACACAGTTCTCGTGGTGGTTTAATATTGCGTCAAGGTCTTCGTCGTAGTAGGTAGCGTTAAAGGAGCACTGGTCTACGCAGGATTTACAGCGAACGCACTTGTAGTCGTCTCTTAAGACCATAAAAGGGTAAAAGGCAACCTGCGGTTTTTTGAAGAGCATGGTCTATACCCCCAAAAGTGGTAGAAGCTATTTTACTATAATTTCAGGCAAAATCGCTTAAAGGAGAGGGATGGCTTACGTAGCAATACCGCGGAAGTACAGGCCGACTAAGTTCTCTGAAGTTACTGGTCAGGAGTTCATAACAGAAACGTTAAGGAACGCTATAAGGACTGGAAGAGTCTCCCACGCCTACATCTTTGCCGGCCCAAGGGGAGTAGGTAAAACGACAACGGCAAGGATTGTGGCAAAGGCCTTAAACTGTGAGAACCTTTTGGACGGAGAGCCGTGTAATGA
>QNYI01000084.1 GCA_003978805.1 Desulfurobacterium sp. | reverse complement strand
TCCCTTGTGGACGCCGGGTAGAACTGGCCGGCAACTGCCGGATACCTCACCATCTCTCCCTCCTTCATAGCTCTTATCCCACTCTTTCAATTTAGCGAATATATTTAAGGTCGCAAACTTCCCCGCGAGGTGGAAAGGAATGAGGAGGTTTATGTTTAAGTCCAAGATACACAGAGCAACGGTAACGGGGGCAGACCTCAACTACGAAGGAAGTATAACGATAGACAGCGAACTTCTACAGCTTGCAGATATACTGCCGTACGAGAAGGTTGACATATACAACATAACAAACGGAGAGAGGTTTTCTACCTACGTAATACCGGGAGAGCCGGGAAGCGGTGAAATATGCCTAAACGGAGCAGCCGCAAGGAAAGTTCAGAAAGGAGACCTCATAATTATCGTGAGCTACTGCGAGCTTGAAGAAGAAGAGATAAAGGAATTCAAACCTACCGTTGTGCTGGTTGATGAAAAAAACAGACCCGTTAAAGTAACCAAAACCTCCGGCGGAGTTACCGCAGAAATATAAAAAGCTCCTCCACCGGAGGAACTTACCTTTCAATTTCCCCTTTGATGAACTTCTCTACAAGTTCCTTAGCTTTCCAATCTGGATACTGAACCGGGGGATGCTTCATTGTATAGGCAGAAATTGAGTAAAGAGGTCCCGCTACTCCTCTATCAAGGGCTAACTTGGCGCACCTTATCGCGTCAATTGCCGATCCGGCACTATTGGGAGAGTCCTCAACGGACAATTTAAGCTCTATGTACATAGGTACATCGCCAAAGAGCCTTCCTTCAAGCCTTATGTAGGCAATTTTGTTGTCCTTGAGCCAAGGAACGTAGTCGCTGGGACCTATGTGTATATTGTCACTCTCAATTGGATAGGGCAGGAGAGACCTTACAGCTTCCGTTTTAGAGACCTTCTTTGTCTTTAGCCTCTTCCTCTCAAGCATATTTAGGAAGTCGGTATTACCTCCAAAGTTAAGCTGGTAAGTCCTGTCTATTCTCACTCCCCTGTCGCTCATTAAAGTAGCAAGAACTCTATGGGTAATCGTCGCACCAACCTGTGACTTGATGTCATCCCCGACTATGGGAAGTCCCCTCTCCTTAAACCTCTTAGCCCACTCTTCATCGGAGGCTATGAAAACGGGAATGCAGTTAACAAAGGCACAGCCGGCTTCAAGGGCGCACTGAGCGTAGAACCTTGTGGCCTCCTCTGAACCGACCGGCAGGTAGTTTACTACAACCTCCGCTCCACTCTCTTTCAGAACTTTAACTACGTCTACCGGCTCTTTATCGGCAGGGACAAAGCGCTGGTCTTCCGGGTAATCTTTCATGTGCTCGGCAAAGCCATCCATCACGGGGCCCATCTGAACTTCAACGCCCATCTCAGGAACATCTGGACAGAAAACCGTTGTGCAGTTAGGCTTTTCAAATATCGCTTTACTGACGTCCTTTCCTACCTTTCTGGCATCTATATCAAAGGCTGCAACGACCTCTATATCCCAAGGCTTATAACCGCCTATGTCGTAGTGCATGAGGCCGGATATTTCTTCCTCACTCTTATTGCGGTAGTAGTAAATTCCCTGAACTAAGGAGCTTGCACAGTTCCCTACTCCAACTATGGCTACCTTTACCTTTTCTGACATCTACTCTCCTCCTGACCTGTACTTAGCTGCAAGGAGCTTGAACTCTTTTATTTTACTATCTAAATCGGACAGTATCTTTTCCATCTCCTCAACAACCTTGGGGAAATTGTTGGCAAGGCTTTCAACTACCTCCTGAATTATTCTTTCCCTCTCCTCTTCAGAAAGGTACTGCTTGTTCTTCAGAGCATCCTCTATAAGAGCCATTTCAAGAAGTCCCAGCGTTAAAAGTAAAGGATTCAAGTCCTCAGCTTTAAAGCGCTGTTTTAGGAAGTTTGCAATCTGTTCATAGTTACTGTCGGGACGGTACTTTGAGAGCTCCAAGTTAACCCACAAGTCGGCAGCTCTAAAGGCAAGCCCTTTTATAGCCTTTTCATCAATTATCATCCTACCTCTCCAACTCCATAAGTTTTACCTTGGCTATTCCTGCCTCGGGAGTTCCGGGGTACATCTCAATTACCTTGTTAAAGGCCTCTTTCGCCTTATCAACGTCTCCCATCCCCTTGTAGCAGAGGCCCAACTTAAGCATCGCAGCAGGAACTTTGTTCTCGTTGGGGTACTTTTCAATGACCTGTTTAAAGTAGCTTGCGGCAGTTTCATAATCGTTGTGGGAGTAGTAGATTTCCCCTATCCAGTAGAGAGCATTGTCGGCAAGGGAACTACTCGGATACTGCTTAACAAGCTGTTCAAACAGCGACTTTGCCTTTTCAAGGTCTCCAGCCTCCATAGCGTTAAAGGCCTGCCTGTAAAGGTCCCTTGCGCTGAGCTGAACAACAGGCTGAGGTTCCTCTTCTCCACCTTTTGCAGAGGAAGGTTTAACAGAAGTTATAGGGACTGTAACGGCCGAAAGTGTTTTATCCACCTCCTCCAGCTTCTTTTTTATCTCAAAAATCCGCTGTTCGTTCCCGGCTGTCCTATCCTCTACCTTGGAGAGCCTCTCCTCTAAAAGGGAGAGTTTTTCTTCCTGAGACTTTACCTTAACTTTCAGGGCTTCAAGCTCCCTCTTCACTTGTGAGAAATCGGCGTTAACAGGCCCTTGGGTCTGGGCACACCCAAAGAGGAAAGAGACCACTATGGGAACGAGAAGCAACCTCTTCATTGCTCACCTCCAAAATTAAGTCCTTTCCTTTCAAGTTCACCTTCACACTCCTTAACGAGCTCCTCTATAAGCTCATCAACGTGGTACATCCTGTTTACCCTTCCGACGTTGCTACCTGAAAAAACGAGGCCTTCAACTACGTCCCCTTCAACCGACTTAAGAAGGGCATCTGCTATGCAGTAGATAGAGTCTGAACCTGAACAGGTTTTAAGGCACTTGTAAGGACACGTATGGGGGATTCTTCCCTCTTTCTCAAGCCGTTCGGTAAACGGATTCCTGACGGCGTGGGCAGGCATGCCAACGGGGCTTTTTATATAGATAGAGTCTTCCGGTCTTGCCTTAATTATATAGTCCTTAAACTCCTGAGCCGCATCACACTCGTAAGTGGCAATGAAACGGGTTGCTATCTGTACCCCCTTAGCTCCCATCTCAAAAGCCTTTGCCATATCTTTACCGTCAAAGATACCTCCGGCGGCTATCACGGGAATGTTTACGGCACTTACGATATCGGGTAGGATATCCCAAAGGTTTTCCATCGTTCCCAAATGTCCGCCGGCATCCCCGCTTTCAACGATTACAGCGGCAGCACCGAGCCTTTCGGAGAGCTTCGCTCCCTTTGGAGTGGCCACAATTTCAACGAGGGGAACGTCAAAGGTGTTACATATCTTAAAGACGTCCTTCCCAAAACCTGCTCCCTGAATAATCAGGTCGGCTCCGGCATCTATTGCCGTCATCAGGAGCTCGTAGAAGTGAGTAAGGGCGTACATAATGTTTACGCCGATGATTCCGTTAGGAGCGAGCTCCTTGGCCTTCTTTATCTCCTCGGCCAGTTCCCAAGCGTAGTGGTAAGGCTTTAAGCCGACGCTCTCAACGTCAATACCTTTACAGGTCGTTTTCTTGGGCTTACTCCTGTCCTTTTCGTGGAGGAGAACCGCAGAGATGACCCCGATTCCCCCGGCGTTGGCAACGGCTGCTGCTAACCTATGGAGGGACACTTTCGCACCCATCCCTCCTTGGATAATCGGATACTTGGGTTCTAAGTCTTTAATCCTGAGTTTCGGTAGCCTGCTCATTTAAACTCCTTTAAGAAGTTTTTCTATGCTTTCAGTATCCTCTGAACTGATAATTTTAAATCCTTTTTCTGAAAGGAGGGCGGAAGCCACCCCCATCCCTTCTTTTAAGCTATCTGTATCAAACTCGTAAATCTTTTTCACTCCACACGAAGGACTCTTCTCTTTAAGTATACACGCTACAAGCCTACCTTTAAGGAACTCCGCAACCTTAAGGGTCTCGTAAGCTCCTCTGAGGAAGTTCTCTGTCACGTCGGTAAGGGAACCGTCAACGGTTAGAACCTTCCCCTTTCCAGAGAGGACACTCTTACCGTCCCTGCCCTTTATCTTTGCAGGAGGTCTTGGAGTCGGAAGTCCGCCGAGCTGTTCGGGACAAACGGGAACTACACAGCCTCTACGAAAAGCGCCAACTATAAGTTCATGTTCATTGTTACCACCGTTATACTTACAGTTTAAACCGACAAGGCAGGCACTAACGAGGAACAGCTTACCCATCTCTAAGGATAACCTCGTGGAAAGGTTTTTCGGAAATTTCCTCGGCAATCTCCCTTAGCCTCTCAACGCTCACCCTTTCAACGGTATCAATAAAGGAGGAATCGTAGGAGTATCCTTTACCCATTACTTCCCAAAAACCGGCATACCAAGACTTCTTACTCCTCGTCTCGTGATCCAGCTCAAAACCTCCTCTAAGGTAACGCTTTGCCCTACTTACGCTTTCAGCGTTAATAAACCTGGGAAGGTTTTTAAGGAGTCCTAAAAGGGCCTCTTCAACCTCCCTCTCCTTCTCTGGAGAAGTTCCGATGTAGAGGAAAAGTCTACTTCTACCCAGACGGGTCGGGTAGATAGAACCGGTAGAGTAGGCAAATCCCCTTTTCTCACGGAGCTCCTGAAAGAGGACTGAGCCTATTCCCTCTCCGATCAACGTATTCATAAGGCGAAACTCAGCGTAACCTTCCTCGTTAACCGACGGTGCCTCAACGGCAACCATAATAAAACTTTGGGCTGAACCTTTCCTTTTTACAAACTCCCTCCGAAACTCCCCTATATCGACCATAGGCTTCTTTAAACTTACGGGAAAGGTCTTTACGTCTTCCAGTATAGGAATAACCCTTTCAAGGGAAGAGAGCTTTCCGCAAATTGAGAAAACGGTTCCCTCGGGGAAAACGGAGCTCCTAAACCAGCTTTTAGCCTCCTCTAAGGAAACCGAAGAGACACTTCCCTCACTGCCGTAGGGCATGTTCTCGTAGGGAGTCCCCGAGTAAGTCATCTTAACCATACTCTCGTAGGCAAGGGTAAAGGAGTTTTCAACCTTAGAACGAATGGATGCAAGGAGGGACTCCTTCTCAACCCTAAAGCTATCCTCAGAGAAGTCTGGGTTCTCTACCACTTCTTTAAGGAGCTTAAAGAACTCGGTTAACCCTTCAGGAACAACCTGAAACTTTACACAGGAGTAATCTACCGATACATCCGGAATGAACGGCGTCCCGAACCTCTCCTGAAGTCTTGCAAACTGGTAGGGAGAGCGCAGTGAACTCCTCTTAAAGGCCGTCTTAAAGGAAAGGGTGGTAATTCCGGGCTTTTTGTCCGAAGAAGAGCCCTTAGGGATAAAAACGTTGCAGGCAACTATGTCAAAGCCATCAAGGTGGTTAAGGAGAACCTTTATCCCGTTGCTAAGTTCAACCAGCCTCATCAGAAGTCCTCTAAAGCCGGAACTACCGGGAGTGAGGAATAATCTGCTCCTTTAACGATTACCCTCCTGCCGGAAAAGGAGATACGACCGTCAACGAACCACTTAACGGCCTGAGGGTATATCCTGTGCTCGTACTTTAAGATCCTTTCAGAGAGGGTCTCCGGCGTATCGTAGGGAGAAACCGGAACCGCAACCTGAACGATAATGGGACCCGTATCAACCCCTTTATCAACGAAGTGAACAGTTGCTCCCGATATGTTAACCCCGTACTTAAGGGTCTTCTCGTGGGGTCTCAAACCGGGAAAAGAGGGTAAAAGGGTAGGGTGTATATTCATAATCCTTCCCTGAAAAGCATCCACAAAGGGAGCCGAAACGATCTTCTTGTAACCGGCAAGGCAAACCAAGTCAACCCTTAGGTACTTAAGTATTGCCACTATCTTCCTGTCGTAATCTTCCCTACTCGGGAAACCGTTCGGGTCAACGAAAATCCAGTTTATCCCGAGCTTTTCCGCCCTCTCAATAGCTCCTATGTTCTTCCTGTCAACGATCAAAACGACAACTTCGGCATCTATCTTCCCGGATAAAGTGGCTTTTACGATAGCCTCAAAGTTGCTCCCTCTCCCCGAAGCTAAAACGGCAATCCGCTTCATCCAATAACTACTCTCCTCTTTCCTTCCGTTATTCTCCCTATTCTATAAACTTTCTCACCCCACTCCGAAAGCAGGGACTC
>QNYI01000086.1 GCA_003978805.1 Desulfurobacterium sp. | reverse complement strand
AATTCAGTGCTAAAGATGCTTTATCCAAGTTTCTCCGACCTTGCTAAAGTTAGAAATTCCCTATTTGCAAGCGAGAATATAAAGAAGTTTAAAGCAACTATTGCACAGAACTCCGTAAGGTCGGCCAACGAATAAAAAGATTTCCTGTAGAATACAACGCTTGCAACCGTTGAAACGTAGAAAACCAAGAAAGCAGTTACCAAGAAACTTCCCGAAAGGAGGGAGTTCTCTCCTCCCTTATGAGCTCCAACCGCCAAACCGATGAAAACCCCTGCCACCGAAAAACCTAAAAGACTCACAAGAAAACCTTTTAAGAAGTTCTTAAATATCCCCTCTTCCCCGTAAACTTTTGAGGCTCTCTTAAGAGCTCCAAAAAGGAGAACGAACCCTGCAAGGCTAAAGAGTAACCCGACGTAAGGGATAAAGCTCAAAACCATAGAGAGAGCTCCCAATCCCCCCAAGATCTTCGTTCTGTTATCCATCCTTTCTTTTCCTCTCCTCGTCATCCTTCATCAGCTTAAACTTAAAGGCGTCAACAAGGGCAAGCCAAGAGGCCTCTATGACGTTTGGAGAAACTCCTACCGTCCCCCACTTCCTCTTTCCGTCGGTGGAGACAATTAAAACCCTTGGAGAGGCCGCCGTCCCTGAGGCCTCGTTGAGAATCCTGACCTTGTAGTCGGTTAACTTGACCTCTTTTATTGAAGGGTAAAACTTCTCAAGGGCTTTCCTGAGAGCTCTGTCAAGGGCTTCAACGGGACCCCTTCCCTCCGCTGCCGTGTGCTCAAACCGGTCTTTAATCCCCTTCTCCCTTGCCACCTCTTCCGGGATTTCAACCTTTATCGTAGCTTCGGCGTAGGCCTCCTCCTCTTCAGAGCGCTTCTCAGTTAACACCCTAAACCCCTTAAGCTCAAAGTACTTTTTGGTTAGTCCAAGGGTCTCTTTCAGCAGGAGTTCAAAAGAACCTTCAGCTCCCTCAAAGTGGTAGCCTTGGGCTTCAAGTGCCTTTATTCTCTCAAGGACTTCTTTAACCTGCGGTGACTTTTTGTCCAAACAGATTCCAAGCTCTTTAGCCTTACTTACGATGTTGCTCCTTCCCGAGAGCTCCGAAATCATAATCCTCCTTCTGTTACCTACACTCTCAGGCCTTACGTGCTCGTAGAGCTCCGGGTTCTTCTCAACGGCAGAGACGTGAACTCCGGCCTTATGGGCAAAGGCGTTCTCTCCGACGTAGGGAAGGTTTACAGGGTGAGGCCTGTTTGAGAGTTCAGAGACGAGGGCAGAAACGGAGTATAGCTTTTTAAGGTTTTCCCTCGGAATACACTCGTAGCCCATCTTTAAAACGAGGTTCGGGATGATAGAGCAGAGGTTGGCGTTCCCTGTCCTCTCCCCAAGGCCGTTTATCGTCCCCTGAACCTGAACAGCTCCCTTCCTGACGGCTATTAGGGAATTTACAACAGCCATGTCTGAATCGTTGTGGGCGTGGATGCCGAGGGGAGCTCTCACCTCTTTCAAGACGCAGTCAATTATCCTCTCCGTTTCGTACCAGAGCGTTCCTCCGTTAGTATCGCAAAGAACCAAACAGTCGGCTCCGGCCTCCTCTGCAACCTTCAAAGTCCTAACGGCATACTCCGGGTTGCTCTTGTAGCCGTCAAAGAAGTGCTCTGCGTCAAAGAAAACCTCATCAAAGTAGCGTTTTAAGTAGGAGATTGTCTCGTATATCAGCTCAAGGTTTTCTTCAAGGGATATCCTTAAATCCTCTTTAACGTGGAGGTCCCAAGACTTTCCAAAAATCGTTACTGCCGGAACATCCGTTCTAACGAGCTGTTGAATGTTGGCATCCTCCTCTACCTTTAGTCCCTTCCTCTTTGTGGAACTAAAAGCAACGAGCTTAGAGTTCTTAAGGTCTAACTTCTTGACCTCGTTAAAGTAGGCCAGATCCTTCGGGTTTGACCCCGGCCAGCCTCCTTCAATATAGTGAACACCAAGCTCGTCCAAAGCCCGAGTAATCCTCAGCTTATCCTCAAGGGAAAATGAAACTCCCCTCGTTTGAGCACCGTCCCTTAGGGTCGTATCGTAGATATAAACCATCTCCTTCTGCCTCTTCCCTACTTGGCCTCTTTACCCCTGTAAAAAGCTATGAAACCGGTCAATACAAAAATAGAAACAATTACAAGAAAAGCTAAAAAAGTATTAAGAACTTCTATCAGACGTTCCATTTCCATTACTATCTATCCCCTCCACAAGGTTTACCATGTAACGCCAAATCAGTATTAAAACTATAGCAAGCCATACCGAGATTCCAAATCCTATAAACGCCAAGACGTTTCCTTTGTCCCTGAAGAAAAGCGCAAAAGAGCCACTAACAGTTACGATAAAAAGGTTAAACAGACTTCTGTAAACTTCCTTATAAACTCCTAACTTTTCTTTAATTCTCTCGCTCATCTCTATCAAGTCCAAAGGCTTCGTGGAGAACCCTTACGGCAAGCTCTGTAAACTTCTCCTCTATTATGCAGGAAATCTTAATCTCAGAAGTTGAAATCATTATGATGTTGATTCCGTACTTGGCCAAGGTCTCAAAGACCTTTCCGGCAACCCCGGCGTGGCTTCTCATACCGAGCCCAACAATGGAGACTTTAGCAATCTTATCGTCCCTTATCACGCCCTTTGCCCCGATTTCCTCTGCAACTTTCTTCGTAATCTTTTCAGCCTTGGCAGCATCGTTCTTTTCAACGGTAAAAGAGATGTCCGTGTAGCCGTCAACGGAAACGTTCTGAACTATCATATCAACGGGAATGTTTGCCTCTGCCAGAGCGTCAAATATCTTGGCGGCAATTCCCGGCCTGTCCGGAACCTTCTCAACAGTTATCCTTGCCTCGTTCTTATTGTGGGCAATTCCCCTTACAACGACCCTCTCCATCGTCTCATCTTCCTCCTTAATAAGCGTTCCCTCGTCCTGTGTAAAGGTGCTCCTCACTCTAAGCGGAACTCTGTACTTCATTGCAAACTCTACAGACCTTATCTGAAGGACTTTTGCCCCAAGGGAGGCAAGCTCCAGCATCTCTTCATAGGAGAGAACGTCTATTCTCTTTGCCTCCGGAACAATCCTCGGGTCTGCTGTGTAAACGCCGTCAACGTCAGTGTATATGTCGCACCGGTCTGCTTTTAAAGCAGCTGCCAGAGCTACGGCAGAGGTGTCAGATCCTCCCCTACCTAAGGTAGTTATATCCCCATCCTCGGTAATTCCCTGAAACCCGGTAACGATGACTATTTTCCCCTCTTTTAAGTGCCTCTCTATCCTATCTACATCTATGTTAAGTATTCTCGCTTTAGTAAAGGCCTTATCCGTTTTTATCCCTGCCTGCCAACCGGTCAAGGAGATTGCCGGATACCCCATACTATTGAGGGCTATTGACAGGAGGCCGGCAGATACCTGTTCCCCCGTTGAAACGACGAAGTCCATATCCCTCTCGTTTGGCTCAGGCGTAACCTGTTTTACAAGGTCAATGAGCCTGTCCGTCTCCCCGGCCATCGCAGAAACAACAACCACTACCTTGTTACCCTTACTTTTCTCCTCAAGAACCCTCTTTGCTACGTGCTTAATTCTCTCTATGGAACCTACAGAAGTCCCACCAAACTTCTGAACTACAAGAGCCATTAAACCGCCTCCGTGCAAGTTTGTCAGGCCAAAATATAGCCAAACCTTACTTAAGCAGGTAGTCTATCCGTTCCGGAAAGCTTCATCTCTAACTCTCTAACGCCTACAGGAACTACTTTCCTGAAAGATTCAAGCAAGAACCTGTTTTCAAGAACAAGAGCCGCCATCTTACTACGGGTATACTTGTAGTGCTTTGAGAGGAGGGTTTTAAGGACATCGTAGTCCCTATCGTCAAGCTTCCTGACCTCAACGTAGTCCCTGTTTACCTTTCCCTCTATGTCCCTATCAAGGACAAAGGCAGTTCCCCCCGTCATTCCGGCCCCAAAGTTTCCACCGACGTTTCCGAGTATAACGACAATGCCCCTTACCATGTACTCACAGGCGTGCTGGCCTGCACCTTCAACAACAGCAATAGCTCCGCTGTTCCTCACGGCAAACCTCTCTCCGACTACACCGGAGGCAAAGAGGTAACCTCCTGTAGCACCGTAGAGGAGCGTGTTACCGGCTATTACGTTTTCGTTGGGCTCTCCCTTAAACTCCTCGGGGAAACGAAGAACTATAGTTCCCCCGCCGAGACCCTTACCTACGTAGTCGTTTGCCCCTCCGACCACTTCAACAGTAACCCCGGGGGGTAAAAAGGCTCCAAAACTCTGTCCGGCTATCCCTTTAAACCTTAGGTGTATAAAGTTTGGAGGGAGACCTTCACTACCAAAACGCTTGACTATGTGATAGGCCAGAGGAACGCCTACGCTCCTGTCGGTGTTCTTTACCTCGTACTCTGCAAAGAACTTCTCTCCCTTCTCAATGTAAGGGAGAACTTCCTTCAGAATTCTATCGTTTAGTGGAGACTCTACCGGAGTATAGGGGTAAACCTCCCTATTTAAACGGGTCGTAGGATTACCGAGGATGTAGGAAAGGTCAAGGTTCTTAGCAAAGGGATACCTTTCCTTTAGTTCCCTGTCCTCTTCAAGGAGGTCGTACCTTCCGATTATCTCGTCAAGGCTCCTGTAGCCCATTTTAGCCAAGATGTGGCGAACGTCCTCTGCAACGAGCTTAAAGTAGTTAACGACCGATTCAACGGCTCCCCTGAACCTCTTTATCCTCCTCTCGTCCTGAGTCGCTATCCCCACGGGACAGCGGTTCGTGTGACAATCCCTATCCATAACGCAACCTTCAGCAATCATGGCGGCCGTTCCAAAGCCGAACTCCTCAGCCCCCATAAGGGCGGCAATTACAACGTCCCTTCCCGTTTTAAAACCGCCGTCCACCCTCAAGACGACTCTATCCCTCAAGCCGTTCTCAACAAGCTCCCTGTGGGTCTCCGCAAGGCCTATCTCCCAAGGGAGTCCGGCTCCCTTTATTGAAGAAAGGGGAGATGCTCCCGTTCCTCCGTCTCCTCCGCTTACCTGAACGATATCTGCCTTTGCCTTTGCAACACCGCAGGCAACTGTTCCGACACCGCTCTCTGCTACAAGCTTTACGGCAACACGTGCCTTCGGGTTGGCAAGTTTAAGGTCGTATATGAGCTGGGCTAAATCCTCAATTGAGTAGATGTCGTGGTGGGGAGGTGGGGAGATAAGGGCAACTCCCGGAACGGAGAACCTTAAAGAGGCGATGTAAGGAGTTACTTTGTGACCGGGAAGGTGTCCACCCTCTCCCGGCTTTGCTCCCTGAGCTATCTTTATCTCAATCTCTTCGGCAGAGGCAAGGTAAAGGGGCGTTACGCCGAACCTTCCCGAGGCAACCTGTTTTACCTTGCTGTTCTTAACCGTTCCATACCTCTCAGGGTCTTCTCCACCTTCACCGGAACAGCTCTTTGCTCCCAAGATGTTCATGGCCTCAGCGATTACCTCGTGGGCTAACTTAGAGAGAGCTCCGATAGACATTCCCGGAACCATAAGCCTCTTAACGATGGACTCAACCGGCTCAACCTCCTCAAGGGGTATGGGTTTTCTGTCAGACTTTATCCTGAGTAAATCCCGTAAGTAGGTCGGCCTCTTTCTCGTAGCCTCCACCACCTTTTTAAAGTCCTCATACTTTCCGCTCTTTGCTGCCTTAAAGATTCCCCTTACAACTTCCGGACTCCAAGCGTGGTGAACTCCACCGGGACGGTAGCGGAGCTCTCCCGAGTACTCCACCTTATCGGTCTCTTTTGCCTTCTTAACCCTCTCTCTAACGGTTCTCTCTATATCATCAAGGGTAACTCCTCCGATTGGAGAGAAGGTATTCGGGAAGAATTCCTCAACGACCTCCTTTGATATCCCGACGATGTCAAAGAGGTGGGAGCGGTGGTAGGAAGAGAGAAGGGATATTCCCATCTTAGACATTATCTTTAAGAGACCCTCGTTTATAGCCTTCTTGTAGTTTGCTTCAAGCTCAGAGTAGGGAAGGTTTAGATCGATCTCCTTTGTTTTTAAGTACTCAAATACCAAGTACGGATAAACTGCTGAAGCACCAAATGCAATCAGAGCTGCTATCTGGTGAGTGTCTCTAACCTCTCCTGTCTCAACAATTATTGAGACTTTGTGGAGAAGTTTTTCTCTTTCAAGGAACGTTACAAGTCCAGAGACTGCAAGGAGGG
>QNYI01000120.1 GCA_003978805.1 Desulfurobacterium sp. | reverse complement strand
GGAAGTTGCAGACTTTAAGTGGAGGTTCTTTAACTCCGACGGCTCCGCTGCTGAGATGTGCGGTAACGGAGCAAGGTGTGCATCGAGGTTTGCCTACGAAAGGGGAATAGCTCCTAAGAGGATGAAATTTGAAACGCTAGCCGGAATTGTTGAATCTGAGGTAAGGGGATGTTCAGTAAAGGTTAGATTAACTCCACCTACCGACTTGAAACTGAACATAAATGCGGAGGGTTTAAACGTTCACTACATAAATACGGGAGTTCCCCACTTTGTCGTTTTCGTAGACAGGATTGACTCCGTTGACGTTAAAAAGGTGGGAAGGAAAATAAGGAACGATGAGCTCTTCAAGCCTGCCGGAACAAACGTCAACTTTGTGGAAGTAAGGATTGACAGGGTTATCGTAAGAACCTACGAGAGGGGCGTTGAAGACGAAACCTTGGCCTGTGGAACCGGCTCCGTTGCCTCAGCACTGATTGCCGCAAAGGTATTCAACTTAAACTCCCCTGTAGAAGTTGAAGTTAAAAGCGGAGAGAGACTCAGAGTCTACTTTGATGAGGAGTTTAAAAACGTCTTCCTTGAAGGGAGGACTGTCTACGTTTATGATGGTGAACTCAGGAAGGAGCTCTTTGAATGAGTGAGCTAAAGAAGTACCTTGACTTTTTAAAGCTAATCGGTTTTGACGAAATAAGGCTCAAAGAGGTGGGAGAAGTGGTGACAGAAAAAGAAAACCTACAAGAGGAGCTCGGAGCTCTAAAAGAGGAGGTTCTCAAATGTTGCAAGTGTAGGCTCTGCGAAAAGAGGACAAACGTAGTCTTCGGTGAAGGAGACCCAAAAACCAACCTGATGTTTGTAGGCGAAGCTCCCGGAGAGCAGGAAGACCTTCAGGGAAGGCCCTTTGTAGGGAGGGCAGGCCAGCTTTTAACGAAGTTCTTAAACCTCTTCGGCGTGCCAAGGGAAAGGGTCTACATCACCAACATCGTAAAGTGCCGTCCACCGGGTAACAGAAACCCTCTCCCCGACGAAATTAGCTCCTGCTATCCCTTCCTTGAAAAGCAGATAGAGCTAATCTCCCCCGACGTTATCCTCTGCCTCGGAGCGTTCTCAACGAGAACAATCCTCAACCTACCCGAAAGGGCAGCAATTTCAAAACTGAGGGGCAAACCCCAAAAGGTAAAAATCGGCAAAAAAGAGATAACAGTTATCCCCACTTTCCACCCTGCCTACCTGTTAAGAAACAGGCGGGGAGAACCGGAATTTCAGAAGGACTTAGAGATGGCTCTCAAACTCGCAGGATTTATGTAAAGTCAAGGGCTTCCGCCCGAAAAGGACAGAAGCCCAGCAGGAAAATTAGTAAGGCTTCTTCCTGTAAATCTTAACGGGTTTAACGTACTTCTCCACAACTTCTTTCGTTCCAAAGACACCGAGCTGTTCAAAGAGGAACCTGAACTTCCTCTGTAGGGACTCCATAATCTTTCCTTTTACGTCGGCAGGTAAGTCCCAGAACTCCTTCTTGAACTTTCCAAAGGCCTTCTTCCTCGTCTTGTAGATGAACTGCTCCTCAGTCCAGCCTTCCTTCCACTCACCCTTAAGTTCTGTCTTTAGCCAGTTGTAGATTTCCTGCTTAAAGTCCTCAGGAAGGTGGTCGTAGATTATGTTCTGGAAACCTGTAGCAAGGTGGATTTCCGCAGTTTTAACCTCTGGGAACTTGTGGAAGAGCTCTTCTGGCAAGGTTGACGCTCCGTGCTGAACAGCTCCGGCCATTGAGTACTTCTTCCTTGCCACCTCCCCGATTCTTTCAAGGACGGAGAAGTCAAGCTTAACCTTAGCGATACTTCCATCGGGGAGGGGAATTCCACCGTGTTCCGTTCCCGTCTGAACGCTTATCTTGCTTATTCCGGCAAAGTCCCCGAACTTCTTGAGTTCTTCAAGGTACCCTTCCATAAAGGCCTCAAACTCCTCAGGAGTGGAGTTCTTACCCCCGATGTGGCCAATCTCTCCTCCTACGGAGATTGTAACCCCCTCCGGCTCAATTTCCCTGATAAAAGCTGTCATTTTTGCGGTGTTCACGTAGTTGTGATACTGCTGTTCCTTTAAAGTCTCCTTGCTGTAGTCAACAAGGGTTGAGGGGTCTATGTCTATGTTGTAGAAGTCGGCCTCTATCGCCTCCTTCGTGAGTGCCTTTATAGCTTCAAGCTCTCTCTCTGGGTCTTCTGCGTACTTCTTGGCATTAAACTGGAAGTGATCTCCCTGAATGAAAACGGGTCCCCTGTAACCCTCCTTAATTGCAGCAGCCAACACACAGGCAGTATACTCGGCAGGCCTTTGGTCTGTATACCCTATCTCCGACTTTGCAACTTCCAAAATAAAAGCTCCTACTTCCTCTTCTACCGCTATCTTGAAGATCTGCCTCATAACATCGTAGGTCATCCCGCGAATGTTCATCGCAGGAACGGTAAACCACTTCCCTATCTCCTCCTTTGCCATTCCCTTAACGTAAAGGTCGTGGATGGAAGAAGGAACGATGCCAAGCTCAAGGGCGAGAGCTCTAATCAGCCACCTACAGCAAGCTTTTTCTTTTTCATCTCCAAAAACTGCGGTATACACAAGCTTGTCTATCAGCTCATCCCTCACCTTTTGCTCATCGCAAACCTTGACCCTATCCTCACCTACCTCCACAACTCCCCTTAAAGCCTCTTTAAGTTCCTCACAGGTGAACCTTTTCATACTGAATCCCTCCTTTAAGTTTTTGTTATTGACAATTTTACCTAACCTCTTTTCCCGATACTCTGGTAGAATTTGAAAGTCATGAGGGTTTTACTCTTGCTGTTGATTTTCTCCCTTGTGCTCCAAGGCTGCGGCAGAAAAACGGTTGTATTTAAACCGCAAAAGTGTAGCTACACCTACAGGGTAAAGGGAAAGACCTACTGCGTAAGGAAGAGCTCCTCCGGCTACGTAGAGGTTGGTATAGCTTCTTGGTACGGCCCCGGCTTTCACGGAAAAAGGACAGCCAGCGGTGAGTTTTACAACATGTACAAGCTAACTGCAGCTCACAAAACCCTTCCCCTCGGAACCTACGTTAAAGTTATAAACCTTGAAAACGGCAAGAGCGTAGTAGTAAAGATAAACGACAGGGGTCCCTTTGTTCCGGGGAGAATTATAGACCTTTCCTACGCCGCCGCCAAAAGGATAGGAATGCTCAAAAAGGGAACGGCCAAGGTTAAGCTCATCGCCTTAGGTAAGAGGGTAGACCACCACTACAGACAGGAAAACTACGAGAGGGGAAGGTTCTACGTTCAGGTCGGAGCCTTCAAGAACAAGCTAAATGCCTATAGATTCAGGTATAAAATACAAAAGAAACTCGGAGTAAGAACAAAAGTTGTAAGGCTTGAAGGGTACTACAGAGTTCTCGCCGGCCCCGTCTTTAGCTACTCGGCAGCGAAAGTCTACAGGAAAAAACTCAAAAAGCTCGGCCTGAAAGGTTCTTTCATCCTCAGGTATTAGGGGGAAAGGATGAGGAGTCTCCTTGATATAGACACCCTTGAGCTCCCTTCTAAGGAGTACGATGCCGTAGTTGTAGGTAGCGGAGCTGCAGGCCTCTTCTGTGCCATAAGGCTTAAACAGATAGGACTAAGGGTGTGCGTAATAACCAAGCTCTCCGCCGATGCCGGCTCAACCTCACTTGCGCAGGGAGGAATTGCTGGAGCTCTCTCCCCTGAAGACTCCACCGACCTCCACTTTAGCGACACGGTAAAGGCAGGGGGAGGTCTCGTTAAGACAAAAATGGCCAGAATTCTCGCTGAGGAAGGAGTAAAGAGGATCGTAGACTTAATAAGAATGGGAGTTCGCTTTGAAAGGGACGAGAAAGGACTCTTAAAGTTTACGAGGGAGGCCGCCCACTCGGTTGCAAGGGTCATCCACCATAAAGACAGGACGGGAGAGGAGATAGAGAAAACTCTACTTGAGAACTACTCCGGAGACCTAATAGAAAACGCCCAGCTAAAGGAGCTGATAGTAAAGGATAACCGCTGTTTCGGGGTTATCTACGAAAAGGAGGGAGCTCTCCACGCCATTTACGCCCCGGTAACTGCCATAGCTACCGGAGGAGCGGCAGGCCTTTACCTGAAAAACACCAATCCCCCGACTTCAACGGGAGACGGCATAGCGATAGCACTCCGCTACGGCGCTAAGCTCTGCGACCTTGAATTTGTTCAGTTCCACCCTACAGCTTTTTGCGACGGTTCAGACTGTTTTCTTATTTCCGAAGCTGTAAGGGGAGAAGGGGCAACCATCGTTGATGAGCACGGAAGGCGCTTTATGGGTGACTATCACCACCTCTGGGAACTCGCACCGAGGGACGTCGTAACGAGGGCAATAGAGACGCAGAGGAAACTGACGGGAGGGGAAATATACCTTGACTTCCGTCCCATAGAGGAGAAGGGAATAGACATATATGAAAGGTTCCCTACGATAACCAAGAAACTCAGGGAGAAGGGGCTTGACCCGAAAAAAGACCTTATTCCCATAACTCCCGTTGCCCACTACTACATAGGAGGAATCGCCGTTGATACCTTCGGCAGAACAACGGTAGAGGGACTCTTTGCCATCGGTGAAGCTTCCTGTACCGGCGTTCACGGAGCAAACAGGCTCGCCAGTAACTCCCTCCTTGAGTGTATAGTTTTCGGCGACAGGGCTGCTTACGGGATGTATAGGGACTGGAGTTACTTAAAACACAGCTTCACAGAAGTTAGAGTAAAGTATCAGCGCTGGAAGCCGAAAAACGGAAAGTCCTTCTCTTTAAACGATATAAAAGAAATCATGTGGAACAACGTTGGTATCGTCAGGAACGCAAACTCCCTGACAAGGGCAATAGACAAACTCTCAGAAATCGCCAACTCAAACTCAGACTGGGTAGTGAGAAACAGCGCCATCCTCGGGCTCGCAATTGCCATAAGCGCAATGAGGAGGGAAGAAAGCAGGGGGGGACACTTTAGAAGCGACTTCCCTTACGAGAGGGAAGAGTTCCGTAAACACAGCGAGTTTACTCTAAGTGACCTTGAAAGGCTAATATAGATTAAGCTTTCAAGAACTCTTTAAGGACGCGGTAGCACTCCTTTACCTTCCCGACCTCCACGTACTCATTTCTTTGATGAGCCTGATGGGGTTGACCGGGACCAAAGTTCACGGCGTCTATTCCGTGGACTGAAAACTGAGCCACATCTGTCCACGCCTGCTTTGGCTGTAACGGAACTGAAAACCTCTCTCTAAACTCCTGAAGGATCGGGTTGTCCAAGCAGGGACGTGCAGCGGGAGAGAGGTCAGTAAACTCAACACTATCGGCTCTGACTTTCCCCTTTAGTTCAACTAAATCCCCCTTGGCCTCTTCCACGGTCTTTAAGGGAGAGAACCTGTAGTTAAGGTTAACCCTAAACTCCTCAGGGACTATGTTCCTACCACCGGAGTAGTCAACCATCGTCGCGCTTAAAACCTCATAAAAGGTAAGCTCTCCGACCTCTACTTTCCTCGGCTCAAGTTCGTTAAGGTATTTTAGGAGCTCCCACCCCTTATGAATCGCATTCTCCCCCTCCCAAGGACGGGCTGAATGGGCTCTCTTACCTTTAAATATGAACCAAGCGTGAATCACACCGAGACACCCGACCTGCAGGACGTTATCGGTAGGCTCAAGGACAAAGGCAAAATCTATCCTCCTTAAAAGCTCACCGTACTTCTTAAATACGGACTGAAGGCCGTTCTCTACGTAGGGACCTTCCTCTTTCTCGTAGAGGATAAAGAAGAGGTTAAAACGGGAGCTCTCCTTTGAAAAATCCTCTGCAAGTTTCAGTATAACTGCATCTCCGGCCTTCATATCGCTTGCGCCAAGGCCGTAGAGCTTTCCACTTATTACTTGCCCTTCGTACTCGTTCTCTCCGGGGACTGTGTCAAGGTGACCGACGAGAGCAACGGTTTTCTTTTCAGGGTTAAAATTTTCAAAGGCTAAAACTGTGTTGTTTTCACGGATTACAGTAAGGCGAGGATTCTTCTCTTTTAGAAAGTCCTCCACAAAATCGGCTATCTCCCTCTCGTTACCGTAAACGGAGGGGATTGAGACGAGCTTTTTCAGGAGGGATAAGGGCATCTTTACCCCGCAGGAAATAAAAAATGGTGGGCCCGGGAGGACTCGAACCTCCGACCGGCCGGTTATGAGCCGGCTGCTCTAACCAACTGAGCTACAGGCCCACTTTGGTGGAGCCGGCGGGATTCGAACCCGCGACCTTCAGACTGCCAGCCTGACGCTCTCCCAGCTGAGCTACGGCCCCT